>JAPLGH010000061.1 GCA_026390285.1 Caldisericota bacterium | reverse complement strand
GCCATTCAGGCACAACTTCAGCAGCAGGAATCGCTGCTCGAACGTGACACAAAGCTCATGTCGCTCGATCGCGTACGAGCTGCCGCAGGCGCTATGGGTATGGCAGCCAACAACACGGCGGTGATTGGCACACTGGACAGTCTTCATTAGCGGGAATACCTGCGTCAGGACCATAAGGAATTAATGAAGAGAGGCGTCGCGTCCTTCAATGACATGTTTAGACGACGTCTCGTCGTCATTTTCGCGGTATTCCTGGTTGCAGTGTTAGGAATTGAGTCAAGGTTTGTCTATCTGCAAGTGGTGGCCCGCACGATGCTCGTGGACATGGCCAACCAGCAGTTGGAGACCGACTCCATTCCCATCAAGGCAAAGCGGGGCGTGATCCTGGATTCGACGGGGCGCGTACTGGCCGAGGACGTGGCAACTTGGTCTCTGGGCCTGTACATGAAAGAGGTTAAAGACCCCCACCTGACGGCAGCGAGCATTGCACCGGTCATCAATGCATCCGTGACGCAGTTGGAGAAACAGATACGCAGTGCGTCATTGAGCTTCATTTACGTGAAGAAGCAGGTCGACGTTGTGGAATACGAGGCTCTGCGCAGACTCGATGTACCAGGAATCGTGCTGGACAAGGGCTATCGCCGCGTCTATCCGCTGGGAGCTCTCATGTCGTCCGTGGTCGGCATTACTGGCTCGGATAACCAAGGTTTGTCGGGAATCGAATTCCAATACGACAAGGAACTTGGAGGCACAAACGGGCGACATACGTACAGGGTCTCTGGGTCGAATCCTGGTGAACCCGCCGTCACAGAGGATGTCCTTGACCCAATACCAGGAAAAAACATCGTGCTTACGATCGATTCGAACATCCAGTATTTCGCGCAACAGGCACTCATAGACACGCTCAAAACCTACGATGGCAAGCGTGCTACATGTATCATTCTGGACCCAAAGACGGATGCGGTCCTGGCGATGGTCGATGTTCCCGGCGTAGATCCTGAACACTGGCAGGACGCTTCGATGAGTTCTCTTTCGGAGAAAGCGATCAGTGCTAACTATGAGCCTGGCTCTGTATTCAAGGCTATTACGTCGGTTGCTGGACTCGAAACAGGAACGATTACGCTTAAGAGTACTTTTTATAGTGGCGGCAGTATCAAAGTTTTCGACACAGTTGTTCACGACCTCTATCCCTATGGGACCATGAACCTCTACGCAATGCTGCAACACTCCTCCAACGTGGCTTTTTGCCAATTGAGCATGAAGATAGGCGCCAAGTCCTTCTACGACTGCGTAAGCCGGTACGGCTTCGGCGAGCCGACGGGCATCGATCTTCCGGGAGAGGAGTCCGGCATCCTGCTGCCGACGTCTCTCTGGTCAAACACGACACTTCCCACGATGGGATTTGGCCAAGGTGTAGCGGTGACGGCAATTCAGATGGCAAACTTCTATGCCACGATAGCGAACGGGGGTCTCATGCAGCGACCCTACGTCGTCGATCACATCGTCGACGCTTCAGGGGCGAGTCAGCGGACAGACGTCCCTGGGGTGGTCGGTCAGTTGTTCAAGCCGGAGACGGCTAAGGCCGTTCTCGAGGGTCTCCATGGAGTTGTGCAGAAAGATGTTGGCGTTTTCAGTGCGTACATTCCTGGCTACGAAGTTGCCGGAAAGACCGGCACTGCTCAGATTGCTGCTCCCGGGGGAGGCTATCTGACCGATGGATCGTATGTCTTCAGCTTCGCAGGAATCCTGACTGCGAACGATCCCAGGGTCGTCGTGTTCCTCAGCGTCCATGAGACTCGAAAAGGAGCACGTACGTCATTTCTTGTAGCAGGGCCGACCTTCAAGAAGATTGCACTGCAGCTGATACAGTATCTGAGGTTGAAACCATGAAATCCGTCGTTGAAGAACGGGAGCTTTCTGAGCTCCTTCATATGCTGCCTCCTGGGTCCTGGGATCCCACGCGTTCCTCGCTGGGCCGGGGTGCATTGATCAGCCTGATCACGCCTGATTCGCGTGAATGCGTGCCCGGAGCCATGTTCGTTGCCATCTCCGGATCCAGGCTGGATGGAGCTTCCTATATCGCCAGCGCTCTATCGGCTGGGGCGGTCTGTATCATCGCTGAGGCTGAGCATCCCGAGGTCCAGAATGTGCCGGTCGTTGTCGTCGTGAGTTGTCGTGAGTTTCTGAGTCTGGTTTCGCAAGCCTTTTTCGAGTTCCCTGCTCGTCGTATGAAGATGATCGGCATCACTGGAACAAGTGGCAAGACGAGTACGGCGTACATCGTTCGTCGTCTTCTACAGGGACTGGGCATTGCATCTGTCATGATTGGGACTACTGGCTATGTCATGCCTGATGGCGAGTTCTTTCCTCCTGATGCTCTGCCGGCCACGACGCCGGAAGCTTTTGCGCTCAACTGGTATCTGGACCATGCGGTGCGTCAAGGGGCTCAGGTCGCCGTGGTCGAAGTCTCCTCGTTCGCGCTCGCGTTTGGCAGAGTCCATGGTATGCGCTTTGACTGCGGGGTCTTCACGAATTTTTCGCAGGATCACATGGGATATCATGGCACGATGGACGCATATCTGGCTGCCAAGCTGGTCTTGTTCAGGTCACTCGACGAAAGCTCGGTGGCAGTTCTCAACGCTGACGATCCTGCGTTTGCCGCCTTCAGTGATGCAGCCGGGCGCTCGCAGGTCAGGACGTTTTCCCTTGAGCGAGAGGCTGACTTTCGTGGTGACGACGTGGTATCCGCAATGGGAAGAACCACATTTCAGGTCCTTGCCCGCGACGGAGCCACGTTCGCCGTGGATCTTTCGATCGGCCCAGCGTTCCAGGCTTCCAATTGTCTGGCGGCCATCAGTGCGGTCTATGCCATTGAACCGACCTGCAACCTGGGCAAGGGGGTGCAATCTCTTGCTGCCCCTCTGTACATCCCCGGTCGCTATGAGCGCATCGACTGTGGACAGCCGTTCGAAGTTGTTGTCGACTATGCTCATACGCCGGAGGAAT
>JAPLGH010000056.1 GCA_026390285.1 Caldisericota bacterium | reverse complement strand
CCATATGCAACGTGTTAGATGAGAAGGTTCCGACTTTCTTTCTCCAACCACCGTACGACAACCGCGGGGGGCGCAAGCCCCCCGCTTCTTCATTTCCCCTCGGCACTGGCTCCAGCAACCTGGAAACGCCGCGAAGTGCCGCCTCCAGTGCTCACTCGGTCAGGGCAGCTTTATCCCAAGCGACTTGTTGAGGTCGTAGGTGTCGATCGTAAATCCACTGCGCTTGGTCGCGTCCTTGTCGTTCTGGTACGAGATGTCATAGCGCGTCATGGCCCCCTTGAACTCCCCGCTCTTGATGAAATAGCCGACCGAAGTAAGAGTTGTTCCGTTGACGTCGACACTATAGGTATACTTGTCCGTGTCGTACCCATTGACCGAACCTCCATCGGACTTCTTATAATCCGACGATTTGCTCTTCATGTCCGAGTAGCTTCCGGTGAGAGTGGTGACGAATGTGTCGCCATAGCCGAAGTTCTTGGCTTCGTCACCAGTAAGCGTCTGCCAACTGTTTCCACTGCCCATCTTGACTGTCCCGTCGACCTTGTAGAACTCGAGCTGGGTCTTCCCGTCCTTGTCACGCATGATGTAGTACTCGCTCGCGGGCTTCTCCGTGCCCCCTTCTACGACCGAGGCTGTGGTGTCTCCTTCCGAAAGTGTCGTCCACTTGTAGCGGTAGCTTGTGAGCGAGTCGATGATAGAGGCATCACCAATTGCGGTACTGTCCTGACCAGAGCCAGCAGAGTTCGCCGTGTTTGAGGTCATGCTCAGGGAGACTTCCTGGCTGCTGGAGTCGACAGTGATCATATCTGTCCCGTCGGCATATCCCTTCATGGACGATGCGACATCGTAGTCGCCATAGGCTACGGCGTTGAACACGGCTGCCCCGTCGGCACTGGATGTAGCGCTCAGTACCTTGCCGTCGCCGTCTGTCAACGTGACAGCAACTCCCCCTATGGAAGCCCCGGTGTCATCAGCGACCAAAATGCTCACCTTTCCCTGCTGTGAGGTCGGAGCCGGCTTGCCACAACCTGCGACGAGCAGTAGACTGAGGACGAGCAGAACTGCGGTGACTCTCTTCATACTATTCCTCCTCTCGTGGATGAGCTACTGATTGTTGAACAGTCATGCGATCTTGACTGTCTCTACTATAGCGATAAGGAAAACGTCAATCAAGCATCCAACCCTCCGTCGCCAGTTTGTGCTAAACTCATGGTGTTCTGCGTATGGTGTACGATCCCTGGTAAGCGAGGTCGGATGAATGGTCGATGACAAGATGAACGAGGGTTCTGCCATGGAGTGCGTCGATACTCAGGACACGCTTCCTGAAAGGCGCCTTAGTCCGCGCGACACATTCGCGGCCATGCAGTACCCGAACTACCGCATCTGGTTCGCCGGACAGCTTGTTTCACTGTTTGGCACTTGGATGCAGGTGACGGCGCAGGGCTACCTTGCCTATCAGCTGACTAAATCAGCTGCCTTCCTCGGCTATGTTGCGTTCGCCAATGGCATCCCGGTCTGGCTGTTCATGCTCTATGCGGGTTCGGTAGCAGACCGCGTGCCCCGCAAGAGACTGATGCTCTACACCCAGTCTGCCATGATGGTGCTAGCCTTTGTCCTGGCAGTGTTGACGTTCACTGGTGCCGTCCGCCCTTGGCACATCCTGGTCCTAGCCTTTCTGCTGGGTATCGCCAACACCTTCGACTCGCCGGCTCGTCTGGCCCTCGTCGACCAGCTGGTTGACGACAGGCGGCACCTGTCCAATGCCGTCGCCCTCAATGGTTCGATGTTCCATGTAGCGACAGCGCTGGGACCGGCGGCGGCGGGCGCAGTCTATGCCTTGCTGGGACCGGCCTGGTGCTTCAGCATCAACGGCTTGTCGTTCCTTGCGGTTATCGCAGCTCTCCTGTTCATGCGCCTTCGACCGGTGCCGCTGTCTCCAAGGGATCAGCATCCGATGGCGGGCATCGTCGATGGGCTCAGATATGTCTGGCAGCACGAGAACATCCGCGCAGTCATCCTCCTCGTCGGCATCACATCGCTATTCGGCCTCTCGTTCAGCGCCCTCATTCCGGCCTGGGCAATCAAGGTTCTTCACGGCACGTCTGCCACCGGCGCGACCATCAATGGCCTGCTGCAGTCTGCACGTGGCATCGGTGCCCTGCTGGCAGGGCTGACCATCGCCACCATCAGCCATCTCAAGGTGAAGGGGCGTATTGCCACGTTTGGGACCTTCGCTTATCCCGTCGCTCTTCTAGCCTTTGCCGCCATTCGCTCGACAGCCCCTGCGATGCTTCTCATGGCCCTGGTCGGATTTGCCAGCATCCTGGTCATCAGTCTCTGCAACGTCCTCGTCCAGTCGCAGGTTGCAGATTCGCTGCGCGGGCGCGTCAGCGCCGTCTACAGCCTGGTGTTCTTTGGCGTAATGCCTATTGGCTCGCTTCTCATCGGCTGGCTGGCACAGTGGACAAATGAGCCCGCGGCCATTATTGCGAGCGCCTGTGCGGCATTGACGGGTGCAGTTCTCATCTGGATGCTTCTCCCGCGTCTCAGGGCCATGCCATGAATAACATGCCTGCCCAGGATCGTCATCAGGAGGACAATATGGAAGAACACATCGGCTCGGCAGCACTGCTCGGTCATGGACACACTGCAGACGTCTATGTCTGGAAGGAAGACAGTGTCCTCAAGCTCTTTGTCCCGGGGTTTCCTTCGCGTCTCATCGATCAGGAAATGGAGGGGACACAGACAGCTAACGCCACCGGCATCCCTTCTCCCCAGTTCAGGAGTGTCATCACCGTGGATGGTCGACGAGGGTTGGTGCTGGAACGGCTGACAGGACTCAGCATGCTCACTCTTCTCGGCCGTGAGCCTGCACGGGTGGCATATTATGCCGGCCTCTTCGCGGAACTGCAGGCCCACATGAATGACTGTCATGCGCCAGGATTGACTTCTCGCCGTGAGGACCTGGCGCGGCGCATCGCTCGGGCCGGCGTGGTCGCACGCGTCAAAGGCGATGCCCTGGCCACCCTCGAACGGCTTCCCGACGGAGACAGCCTGTGCCACTGCGACTTCCACCCGGACAACGTGCTCATGACACCCCAGGGTCCTTCGGTCATCGACTGGTCGTTTACTGCACGTGGAACCCCCGCGTCCGACGCCGCACAAACGGCGCTCCTGCTCCGGATAGCGGATGCCCCGTCCGGGTCCTTTCGCGTAGCATGGGTTGAACGTGAAGCAAAGGACCGGTTCTACAGAGCATGGCTGAAGCGCTATCGTGAACTGCAGCCTGATGCAGCAGGCGCCGTGTGGGGCTGGCTGCTGCCGGTGGCAGTTGCACGGCTGGCGGATGAAATCCCTGAAGAGCGACCCCGCCTGATGGCTCTCATCGAGGAACTTCAGCAGAAGCGCTGACAGCACGACAGTGCTCCCGTTGATTGCCTTTCGTCCGTGGCCTGGTACAATGACAGGCTGTTCTCTATCCGTGCTTTCGGGGCAGACTGGCGGATAGTGAGATTGGAGCGCCACCCCGCATGGAGGTACCATGGAAAAACTCGATGTGATCCTGCTTATTGGTCGACCGGCAGCAGGCAAGAGTGAAACAACTGATTTTCTGAAGCAGCTGGAGGGCGAGAAGCGACTGCGGGAGTATCACATTGCCCCGTTCGACGAGCTGGACGACTTTCTCTACGTCTGGCAGACCTTTGAGGATGACAACATCCGCGAACACGTGGGGCTCCCGCGGCGCGATACGGACGCCAACCTGTACTTTCTGGACGACCGCGTCTGGGACTTCTTCATCGAACGCATCGATCTGGATTTCCGCAAGAAGTTGGCGCGCGATCCATTGTTTCTCGAACGTCACACGGTCCTGATGGAGTTTGCCCGCGGAGGAGAACATGGCTTCGCAAACGCCTTCCAGCATCTGTCGGACGATGTGCTCGCGCGCGCCGCCATTCTGTACATCGACGTCTCATTCGAGGAATCCCTGCGCAAGAACCGCAGGCGCTATCGCCCCGAAGAAGCCGATTCCATCCTGTATCATTCGCTCGAGGACGGCAAGATGGGGCGATACTACAGGGACAACGACTGGGAACGCCTGTCCGAAGGACGTGACGACGGCTTCATCGCGGTCAAGGGGCACCAGGTCCCGTTCGCCGTGTTTCACAATGAACCAGAGAAGACCCTCGACCCCGAGCTTCTGGAAGCTGCCCTGCACAACGTCACCGGAAGGCTTTTCAAGCTCTTCACACGCAAGGGTTGAACAACCGTCCGAGGGTGCTAGACTCGGAAGTTGTTTTCTATAGATGGTTCCACGCCTGACGTGCGAATTCTTTGACAAGAGGAGTACAACATGGCTGTATTTGACATGACCATCCACGAAGACGTTCTGGAAAAGACCGTCAAGCGTGCCCGGGAACGCAAGATTATCATCCCCACCTTTGCACAGCAAAAAGACCCATCGCTTGTCCCGGACAAGGTCAAGGCCAGCCTCAAGGGCGTTGGCCTGTGGGATATCAACCCCATCAACCTGTTCCGCATCACGTGGCACAACGATGTGAACACAGGCCTGTATGGCGGCGTGAACTACATCGAACTTCCAAGTTCCATCACTGGCATCAAAGCTCGCGTCGTGGGCATCGTCGGCAAGTACTTCCCCACCGGCGCACACAAGGTCGGCGCCGCATTCGGCTGTCTCGTCCCACGACTCGTGACCGGACAGTTCGACCCGACCCGGCAGGCCGCCGTGTGGCCCTCCACGGGCAACTACTGCCGCGGTGGCGCATTTGACTGTGCCCTGCTGGCTACGGATGCCGTCGCTATTCTCCCGGAGGGGATGAGCAAGGAACGCTTCGACTGGCTGCGTGAGATCGGGACAGAAGAGGTCATCGGGACTCCTGGAACCGAATCCAACGTCAAGGAAATCTACGACAAGGTGCATGAGCTGAAAGCCACCCGCGGTGACGCCATCGTCGTGTTCAACCAGTTCGAGGAGTTCGGCAACGCCCTGTGGCACTACGAAATGACTGGTTCGGCATTCGAGCAGGTCTTCAACAGCATCAAGAGTCCCCGGTCGCGCATGGCAGGCTATGTCTCTGCCACTGGCTCTGCCGGGACCATCAGTGCCGGCGAATACCTGAAGAAGGTCTATCCTTACAGCCACGTCACGGCTGTCGAGGCCCTGCAGTGCCCGACGCTCTATGCAAATGGGTTTGGTTCCCACCGTATCGAGGGCATCGGCGACAAGCACGTCCCCTGGATCCACAACGTCCGCAACACCGACGCAGTGGCGGCTATCGACGACGAGTATCCCATGCATCTTCTGCGCCTCTTCAATGAGGACGCAGGCAAGACCTACCTGGAGAAGAAGGGTGTTCCGCGCGAGCTCATCGAGCAGCTCAACCTCATGGGTATCTCCTCGCTGGCGAACATGGTCGCGGCCATCAAGATGGCCAAGTACGAGGAGATGGACGAGAGCGACGTGGTCTTCACCGTATTCACGGATTCTGCCGATCTGTACCTGTCACGCATCGAGGAATTGCGCGCCGAGTATGGCCCCTATACCGAGATGGACGCGGCGCTCGACTATGCGAAGTATCTCGAGGGCATTCTGACGGACTGGTACCGGGAGCTCAACTACCGCGATCGCAAGCAGTTGCACAACCTCAAGTACTTCACCTGGGTCGAGCAGCAGGGCAAGACCGCTGAGGAGCTGCGCGAGCTGTGGGAGCCGGAGTTCTGGAATCAGATCTGGACTGCTGCTCCAGCGTTCGACAGACTCATCGATCACTTCAACGAGAGGACCGGCCTGCTGGCGAAGCTGTAGTCAGTTGTTCGTTTGTCTTCCGTACATCTTGATCCAGCAGAAACTCCTGGGGCGCTTCTGCATGAGTGGGTTACTGCGACACGAATGGCAACGTTCGACCCCATGGTTGGGCTTTTCTCCACAACCGCTGTTAGTTATGTGGAAAACTGGTGGAGTCGTACACCGCCCTACGGTGGACAACCTGTCGGGGAGCTGTGGAAAACCCCCGCAAGGCCTGATTTCGGGTCACCATTCTGAACTCCACATCCCAGGCTCGTTCCAGCGAAACATGTTCATGGTGGGGCTCAAGAGACCGAAAACGTGGAAGGATACGCTATAGTGTCCGAAATCGCCTGTCAGGGCCACTTTTCCCGGTGTGCTTCTCACAAACCGCTTCTGAAGCCACTTTACGGGTATCCTGCACGAGACGGACGGGGGAATGACGAACCGCCCGTCGAGAGAGGCGGGCGGTCGGCAATTCCAGGAGGAAAAGTGGACTACGCTTTCTCGTCGTCGGCGGTTTGCAGGATGACCCCCTCGGAAGAAATGCCGAGAACGTATGTTTCGGCCCCTGCGTCCAGCTCGATCATCACCTTCTGCATCGCTTTGGCAACCTTTTCCGCCTTGGCAGGGTCAGCGAGAGCGGCGATACTCGGTCCGGCTCCCGACAGGAAGCTGCCATAGGCCCCGGCGCGGTCGGCGGCACGCGAGACCTCGTGAAATCCGGTGACAAGTTTCTCACGGTAGCGCTCGTGGAGACGGTCATGAAGGGCAAACGACAGCAGATCGTAGTTGCCGCTGAAGATGCAGGCAGACAGCATAGAGGCTCGACCGATGTTGAAAACTGCGTCCCTGCGCGAGTACATGTCAGGAAGGCACGCCCGAGCCTTCTTTGTCGACAAGAAGCTGGAAGGGACCGTGACGATGACCTTGAGGTTCTGAGGGATGACCTTCATGTAGGCCACGTCGCTCCTGTCACTGGCAGCGATCGTGAACCCGCCAACCAGCGATGCGGTGACATTGTCGGGGTGCCCTTCGATGGCAATG
>JAPLGH010000161.1 GCA_026390285.1 Caldisericota bacterium | reverse complement strand
GACGGCGGGTGAGCTACAGGCCACCCACAGCTGACCCTTGCCGTCCACGGCGACGTCCTGGGGATTGTTGAGCCGTCCCCGGAGGTCGTTCGCATAGTCCTGGACAGCCACCACGCCACCGCCGGGAGCATACTCGACAAGCTTCGCGTGGTAGCCACTGCCAAAGGGGTTGACCGCGTCGCGGAAGAACCCGCTGTTCATGACGTAGACCGTGCCGTCAGGAGCGACGGCGACACCGCCGGGGCTGAGCAATTCACCGTCCTGGATGTCGGTCATGTCAGCCGGATACTGCCCGAAGCTGCACTGATACTGACCACTGCTCGAGAAGACCTTCACGGCGGGGACTGATAGTTCGCCCGTGCCACGGTCTGCGACATAGATGTTGCCCTTTGCGTCCACTGCAAGGTCGGCGGCGCTCGTGATAAGGTTCTCCGCATCTCCTGGGGCCGCAAAGACTCGTACTGCCTTCGTTCCGCTCAGCCGATAGACGGCGCTGTCACCGCTGGACACGACGTAGGGGAAGAGACCCACCGATGTCATGCCTGCAGGACGGGAGATGCCTGTCACGGCTGCCACGTACGTACCTGCCGCCGTGAACTGCTCCAGGCGGTCGTTCAGCTGGTCTGCGACCCAGATGCTGCCGTCCGGCATCACGGCGATGCCGGCGGGCCCTTCGAACTGACCGGTTCCCTTGCCTTCGGAACCGAACTCCATGAGGGCCGAGCCGTCGGTGCCATACTTGACGACCTTGTTGCCAAAGAAGTCAGCGACATACACGTTGCCGACACCGTCTACAGCGACGTCAGCCGGGTATTGCAGCTGCCCGCGCCCACTCCCCAGGGAACCGATGACGCGCTTGTGCACAAGGTCAGCCGAGAGAACATGGACGCGGCCGTACCCGGTGTCGCACACGACGACGTCCCCATTGGGCAAGATGGCCACGCCCTGCGACGGGAAAGCGTGCGCCGACGGGTAATCCTTCTCGACGGTGTTGACGCTCTCGATCGTCAGCGTGCCGATATAGTCAGAAGGCATCACGCCAATCGTGTCGACCTCTGTCAATGCGACGGCGCCCACTGCCATTCCCATGCTTGGCACCAGCAACGCTCCGAGGAGTGCAATGACACACAGCAGACCAATCGTCTTCTTCATCATCGTCTCCTAGGGATAGACGTCGCCGTAGTGCTGGCGCAGGATCTGCAGGTCCGCATCGTCGACGCGACCGTCCCCGTTGAGGTCCGCCGTGTTGTCGTACCGCTTGTCTCCTGCCTTCGAGTCATACGCGCGGGCCAGAGCGACCATGTCACCAAGATCGACACGCTTGTTGCCGTCGATATCCCAGACGTTGCCTTCCGAACGTAGCGTGACGGTCAGCGACCGTGCTATCGTCTCCTCCACCCCGCTGCTGTTCGTAGCCAGAGGCTTCCCGATCCACACCTCCGTGGAGCCGCTGTGCAGCACGGTGAATACGACCGTACATACACTGCCGCGCCCTTGAACCAGGCCGGTACCTGTCGTCCCCTGGACGGCTATACTGCCCGATGAAGCGTCAACAGTGGAAACGAAGCTCGACAGGACCTTTCCCCCTTGGTTCAGGAAGTCTCCCTCCCGCACCGACTTTACCGAAAGATAGTAGGGTTCGAACTGCACTGCACCCGCAATGCCCGAGACGCTCGTCGTGGTGTCGGCACTCAGGCTGACTGAAACGTCCTCGCCCTCGCGGAGACTCCCGCCCACGATGTTCAGGCTGAGCGCCGGAACGCCGGTCATGCCGGTGACATGAATGGGTGCCGACTGATGCGCCGCCTCGGAGATCTGCAGATTGGCGGGGTCGTTGTTGCTCTCGACAATCGACGTCCTCAGAAGATAATCTCCGTCGGTCAGGAAGAGATTGCCATGAACGTCCCGACCGTCCCAGCTAAATCCATGGTCACCCACAAGCAACAGCGACCTGCGGTATATGGTCCCAAGGGTCGTCGCCCCATCTGTCCCCGTGACCGCCGCAACGACCTGCGAGGCGAAGCTAGAACCCTGGGGTTCGTCTCCCTCTTCGACGGCTGGTCGCACCCCACCGTAGCCGATGTTGAACCGGACGTCCATCGTGCCACCGGGCGCCGCGAGGGCTGCTGTACTCGTATGCATCCCGCTCAGCTGTTCAGGGACCTCGACGCCCCCGCGCCAGTAGATGTAGGGCACGTGCAACGTTCCGCTGGTCGACTGCAGGGTGATCACTCCCTCGTGCGGCCCGTCCGGGACAGTGGCCGGGTCCACGGTCGTGGTCACTGCGACCTGGGCCGTTCCGCCGGCAGCGACGGTCACGGACGACGGGGCAACGGTTACCTTGACGCCCGTCCGCGCATCCATCGTCCAATCGAACGAAGGTGAGAAGGTCACACTTTGGCTCGAGAGACTGTGGAGATTGATCGTCGTCGCAGTGGCAATGCTGTCATCGTCGACAAGGATGGCGCCTGTCTGGAACGTTGCCTTCCCATCGGAGGTGGCTATCCCAGCCACAGCTGAAGCATCGATGGCAGCCGGTACGTCGACCCGGCCGGCTCCCTGCAGTGTCCACGTGATGATTTCATCGTTCTGCCAGTTACGCAGGACGTCTGACGTGTTCATCAGCACCAGCTTGACCGTTTCGGGAGCCCAGTCGGGATGAGCCGCCTTGATCAGCGCGACGGCTCCAGCCACGCCAGGCGATGCCATGGACGTGCCGTCCAGCTTGGCATACTCGCCATTCGGAAATGTCGAGTTCACGGTGACGCCAGGAGCAGCCACCTCCGGCTTGAAGTGAAAGTCCTCGGTAGGGCCCATCGAGCTGAAGTCCGCGAGTGTCCCGAGGTTGCTCCGCACTCCAAACCGGACGACAAGCCCCCTCGTCGTGAGCATCCTGAGGTCCAATCCTGCGTCCTGCGTGATGCCGATGCAGGGTACATAGTCCTTGGTCTCGTCACCGGCTGCCACTCTGAGCGTCATCCCAAGGACTCCGGGACTGTGATTGTAGATGATGACGCCGGCGGCTCCGGCGGCCTGCGCATTGAGGACCTTGTCGCGGAAGTAGATGCCACCTGTCCCGATGGGGCCGCGCTCGACGAGCGCGACCTTGCCCTTGACGTTCACGGCAGCGAAATCCGCCTTCGAGCCGTACCCGGCATCAACGACGCCGTAGGTGGAACCTTCCTTGAACGCCGGGGCGATGTCGGCATAACTGCCCATGATGTTTTCCAGCCCCGTTCCGGTCGGTGTCACAACCTCCACTACTGGATAGGGGCCGTCGTTGGAGGCGGCTACCGCGATGGCATTGAGGGCTGTCGCGGGCGAACCCAGGGGCCAGTTGGTCTCGGGGTTGCGTGGGCCGGAGTTGCCCGTCGCTGCCACGACCACGACACCCGCCTTGACCGCGTTGTTGATAGCCTCGTTCTCGGGCGTATCAGCCGTCCCTCCGGACATGCCCAGGGACATGTTGACCACCGTGCAATGGTCCCGCACGGAGCGGTCAAGCGCAGCGATGATGTCGCCGTCGGCAGCTCCTCCTCCCAGGTCGCTGAAGACCTTGTAGGCGTAGAGCTTCGCCTTCGGCGCGACACCCTGCACCTTGCCGTCCGCGGCCGCAATGCCGGCAACATGAGTGCCATGGCCCTGACTGTCCATAGGGTTCGCGTCGTCGTCAGCGAAGTCGTATCCTCCCACCACCTTCCCATTGGGCAGCTTCGCGCCGCCAAGATCCGGGTGCATGTAGTCGATGCCGGTGTCGATGATGCCGATCGTCGTGCCGGTTCCATCGAGTTTCCTTCCGCCAGCCGACGTACTATTCCACAACGCCTGATTTACTCCCATGGCGGCATTTGTGTCATCGTCAAGGATCCGCGCCTGCTGCGATTCGTAGACGTACGAGACATGACTTGTCCCTGCAACCGCCGCGAGGTCCGACCCCGCAAGACTCAGTGCCAGGCCGTTGAACGTCACGCTCAGCCGCTGTTTGACCGTGTACTTGATACCGTTTGCCGTCAGCGACGACAGAAACGCATTTTGCTCCTGTGAAATCATTGCCTCCGATGCCTTCGCTGCCACCGTGTCCAGCCACCCTGCCGTCCCCGCATCCTGGACTCTGTCGACCAGTGCAAGACCCTGCATGCGGACGATGACGTCCTGTGACAATGATGATGACCCAACACGAGCCAGAAAGGCGGCGTCGATCGTGGGCAGGTTCAGTGCGCCGCGCGCGGGCTTCCCCGGCAACGCGCACGCCAGCAACAGAACTAGCACTACCGCGATTCTCAGACACCATTGCAGTCGCCTCGTCATCATTTTCCTCCTGCGCCGCCGGCGGGCCGCGTGCTCAACCCACACAGAGGCAGATGTGTTGGGTATACAGCCAAAGCGCCCCAAGGTCAATGAAGACGGAAACTCACAGTTCCCCTCGTCCCGGCGAAGGCGGGGACCTATGCGTCGACCCAAGATTGGATTCCAGCATGCGCCTAGAGCACCCCTCGTATTGAACTGAAATACTCGGGGGGGAATGACAGATAGAGAAGGGAGTCGGCTTCGAGTTCTTGCCTTACGCGTGCCGCCGTCTATACTATTGTTCTCTGCGATTCTACTGCCACAGAGAATAATTCTTCGAGCTGTCCGACCTTGGGCGCAAGCCATGGCGTACAGCCGGCAGGGTACGGCGGGAAACGGCCGTGCCTCCCATTGTGGAAAGGAGAGACAATGAATCGAGGTCTGTCACGTCTGCTGGTCCGCCGCGTCTTTGCGGTCGCACTCATTTTCGCATTCCTGTCCATGGCGTCCGTCCACCCGGCGCGCGCCGCATCACTGTCCGACATCATCGGGCGTCCCGATCAGGCCGTCATCGAGCGGGTCGTCGCCAAAGGGTTCATGAAGGGTTATCCAGACGGGACGTTCCGACCCGACGCTCCAGTCACGCGTGCCGAGTTCATCGTGGCGCTTGCGCGCTCCGCAGGGCTCGACCCCGTTCAATCACCCGTCAAAACGCTCACGGACCTGCCAACGAGCAACTGGGCTGCCCCTCTTGTCTACGCCGCCCTCGCCGAGGGCTGGGTCTCCGGGTACCCGGACGGGACGTTCCACCCAGCAGCCAACATCACCCGTGAGGAGTCGATGGCCGTCGTCGCTCAGCGCATGGGCTTCGAGATCCGCGGCATGGCGACGCATACTGTCCTGGACAAGGTCGCAGGCTCTGAGGACCTCTCACAGTGGGCGCGGACGGCTGCTGCAGCATGTGTGCAGGAGGGCATGGTCACCGACGTGACGAAGCCGACCACTGCCATCACCCGCGCTCAGACTGCCGCCTACTTCCCCGCCATCCTGGACTACAAGGCGCCAGAGACACAATCCATGATCCTCGCCACGACGACCTCCACATTCGACTCAGGGCTCCTGACCTTCGTCGTCCCCATTTTCGAGAAGTCCAACCACGTCAAGGTCAAGATCATCTCCGTTGGCACCGGTCAGGCAATCACGACCGGACGCAAGGGCGACGCAGACGTCCTGCTCGTTCACGCGCGTGCCCAGGAAGACCTGTTCATGGCCGACGGCTTCGGCCTCTTCCGCAAGGATGTCATGTACAACGACTTCATTATCGTCGGACCGGCCAGTGACCCCGCGAAGATCAAAGGCATGACCGACGCGGCCGACGCATTCAAGAAGCTCGCTGCTTCCGGCTCGATCTTCATCAGCCGTGGTGACAACTCTGGGACCAACACCAAGGAGCTCGATATCTGGAAGGCTGCGGGCATCATGCCTGCCGGCAACTCCTGGTATCTCAGCGCCGGGCAGGGCATGGGCGAGGTCCTCATGATGACCGACCAGAAACAGGCATACACCCTGACCGACCGCGCCACGTATCTCGCCTATCAGAACGGTGGCAAGATCAACCTGCCGATCCTCGTCCAAGGGTCTCAGGGACTGCTCAATCCCTACGGTCTCATGCCCGTAAACCCCGCCAAGTACCCAACGGTCAAGGTCGACCTCGCTGTTCGATTTGCCGATTTCATGACCGGTCTTCCCGGCCAGGAACTCATCAAGAGCTTCGGCGTAGAGCAATACGGGCAGACCCTCTTCTATCCGGATTCTACCGAGTGGAAAGCCACCCGCAGCCTCGACATTGTGCTCCCCACCGGCAAAGAAGTCACGTACCGTCTCAATGACGTCCGCAAGTTCCCCGTGACCACCGTCAAGATCTACCCCCAGAACAACCAGTCACTCACGCCGGTTTCGTACGGCGGCGTCCAGCTCATCGATATCCTGAAAGTCATCTCGCCTGATCTCACTTCAGCCAAGCGTCTTACGGTCGTCGCCACAGCCACGGACGGCAGCCACGTCACCCTGGATTATGACGACATCTACAACGCGCTCACGGGCACGAAGATCATCGTCGTCTACCTCAAGAACGGTGCGACACTGTCGACCGACGATGGCTTCATGGCGCTTATGACGACGAAGGGCACGTTCCTGGTGAACAGCCTCAAGTACGTGTACCGCCTCGAGATCCACAAGTAGCATGCAAACGACGCGGAGGGACACCGATGGGTGATATCGGCCGGGGCTTCGTCCAGGCCGTTCGCCTCATCATCTCCCTGGACCCTGGAACGTACGAGGCCTTGGGAACTTCCCTTCGCGTCACCATGAGTGCCCTCTTCTGGTCGGCGCTGGCTGGGTTCCCCCTCGGCATCCTGCTCGCATTCTCCCACTTCCGCGGCAAGCAGGGCGTCATGAACGTGGTCTACACCCTGATGGGGTTCCCTCCCGTAGTGGCAGGCCTTCTCGTATACCTCCTGTTGTCCCGCAGCGGCCCTCTCGGGCCGCTGGGACTGCTCTACACCCCGACTGCGATGGTAATCGCCCAGATCGCGCTGGCTCTCCCGGTCATCGTAGGACTCTCGGTCCTTGGACTGCGCGGCGCCGACAAAGGTGTCTTCGATCTCGCGCTCACACTGGGGGCGACACGCGCACAGGCGTCCATCGCCCTGCTCCGCGAGGCGCGTCTGGCTATCCTGGGCGCCGTCATCACGGCGTTTGGCAATGCTATCAGTGAGGTCGGGGCAGCCATGCTCGTAGGCGGCAACATCCAGGGAGCGACCCGCACGCTCACCACGGCGCTCGTCCTTGAGACCCGTCAGGGGAGCTTCGACCGCGCCATCGCGCTGGGCATCATCCTGCTCCTCGTCTCGTTCCTCGTCAACATCGTCTTGTCCCGCCTGGGCGAGGGGACATCGGAGGCCGGCAATGTCCGTCACCTCGACTGACCTCATCACAGCGCGAAACGTACGCAAGCGTTTTGGCGCCCGGGAGGTCCTGGGAGACATTGACCTCAGCGTCCCCGCTGGCAGCATCACCGTCATCCTCGGCACGAACGGCGCCGGCAAGACGACCCTCCTCCGCATCCTGGGGCTGCTGGAACCTGCCGACGAGGGCGCCGTCGCCTATGACGGCATTGTCCCTGGTGTGTCGACTATCACGTACGGCGCGTCGACCAGAAGTCCTGCTCAGGACCAGCGCTACCTACCCCTGCGACGCCAGATGCTGCTCGCGTTTCAACACCCCGCGGTCTTCAGTGGCTCCGTCCTCAGCAACGTGACATACGGCCTGCAGCTGCGTGGCATGAGTCGAGCCGAGGCAGAGGAACGCTCGATGTCTGCTCTGCGCGACGCAGGCATTGTGGAGCGTGCACGCCAGCATGCTTCGTCGCTTTCCGGCGGCGAAGCGGCACGGCTGTCGGTAGCACGCGCCCTCGCCCTGCAGCCGCGCCTGCTCTTCCTCGACGAGCCATCGGCCAGCCTAGACCCTTACGGCACCAAGCTGCTCGAAGACCTACTGCTGCACATGAGGGACGATCTGGGTATGACAGCCGTCATTGTAACACAAGACATCTTTGAAGCCCGTCGCGTCGCCGACCAGGTGGCGTTCCTGCACGAGGGGCGTATTATTGAACAGGCACCGCGCGACGCTTTCTTCAACGAGCCGCGCGACGACCGGACCCGCCGCTTCGTTGCGGGCGAACTGCTCGTGTAACAGGGGACAGTCATAGTTGTTGTAACATTTGTAACAGGGGACAGTCATAGTTGTTGTAACATTTGCCACTGGAGGAATGATGCTCAACATCGAGGAAGCACTGAAGGCGATACTGGACCACGCGACGCCGCTGACGCCTGTCACCATGGCGCTCGACGACGCTGCGGACCTGGTGCTTGCGGAAGACGTGATGGCGCGCGGCAACGTGCCCCCCTTCGCCAACTCCGCCATGGACGGGTTCGCCGTCATCGCCGCCGATATTCAGCAGGCCTCCGAGTCCACGCCGGCCCGCCTGCACATCCTGGAAGACGTTCCCGCGGGCAGCGTTGCGACCCAGCCGGTTCGCCCCAGCACCGCCATCCGCATCATGACAGGTGCGCCCCTTCCTGACGGCGCCGACACCGTCGTCCATGTCGAGGTGACCCGCGCAGAGGACGATGACGTGCTCATCCTCCTGGCACTCAAGACCGGTGTCAACGTGCGCCAAGCGGGCGAAGACATGAAGGATGGCGCAGTCGTCCTCACAGCGGGCGCGGTCCTTCGCCCCGGCGAGGTCGGCGTCTGCGCGGCAGCCGGTCATGCCACCGTCACCGTTTACCCCCGCGCGCGGGTCGCAGTCCTGACCACCGGCAGCGAGCTGGTCGACGCCGCGCAGGTGCCCGGACCCGGACAGATCCGCGATGCCAACGCGCACTCGCTCCGCGCGCAGGTCGCCGCAATGGGCGCCGAACCGGTCGTCTTCGCCCGCGTGCCTGATACGCGTGAGGCCATGAGGTCCGCGCTCGAACAGGCGCTTGCCCAGACTGACGTCGTTCTCACCAACGGCGGCGTCTCGGTCGGCGACTACGATTTCGTGAAGGACGTCCTGCGGGAGATGGGCGCAGAGCTGGTGTTCTGGCGCGTCAAGCAGAAGCCCGGCAAGCCGATGGCATTCTGGACCCTTGGTTCCAAGCGCATCGTTGGACTGCCCGGCAACCCAGTCTCGTGCATGGTCTGCACGGAGGAATATGTGCGCCCGCTGGTGCGGCGCATGATGGGTCACGGCCTGCTGTACCGTCCGGTCCGCACCGCCGTCCTCGATGAGCGCTACGCCAAAGGTTCCGACGCCGGACGTGCTCATTTCGCGCGAGTGCGCCTGCAGGAGCGTGACGGTGTCCTGCACGCTGCATTGACCGGCCCTCAGGGGTCCGGCATCCTCACCTCCATGGCGCTTGCCGTCGGCATCGCTGTCCTCCCCGAGGAGACGCCCGTCGTCGAAGCCGGCCAGCCCGTCCACGTCCAGCTCACCGACCTTCCGGAGGACCACTGATGACCGACCGTTTCGGACGCACCATCGACTACATCCGCATCTCTGTCACCGACCGCTGCAACCTGCGCTGCCGCTACTGCATGCCCGAAGAGGGCGTGCCCATGCTGGAGCACGGCGACATCCTGTGCTTCGAGGAGATCGTCGCGTTCATGCGCGTCGCCGTCTCCGAGGGCATCGTCAAGGTGCGTCTCACCGGTGGCGAACCTCTGCACCGTCCCGGCCTTGTCGATCTCGTGCGCATGCTGCTGGCCGTCCCCGGTCTGCAGGACCTCTCGCTCACCACCAATGGCATCCTGTTGCCACGATTTGCCGGCGAACTGAAAACCGCCGGACTGAAACGCGTCAACATCGGCCTTCCTTCGCTGGACCAGGCCGTCTACGCCAGCCTTACGCGTCTCGGCTCACTGGACGCCGCCCTTGCCGGCCTCGAAGCTGCCGTCGACACAGGATTCAGCCCCATCAAGCTCAACGTCGTCGTCCTGCGTGGTGTCAACGACGACCTGGAGCCATACCTTGACCTCACGAGGCGCCTGCCCGTCGAGGTCCGCTTCATCGAGTACATGCCCATCGGCCCACTGGGCGAGGACCACTACCTGGTGCCGGCCGCAGAACTGCGGCGCAAGCTTGAAGCATTGGCCCCTCTGGAGGCAGCCGACAAGCCACGGGGCAACGGTCCCGCGCAGGAGTATCGCCGCATCCCGGGAGCGCTCGGAACCGTGGCCGTGATCGCGCCCGTCACCGAGCATTTCTGCCCCACGTGCAACCGTCTGCGCCTGCTCGCCGACGGCCACCTGCGGCTGTGCCTCTTTGGACCTGACGAAATCGACATCCGGCCCGCCTTGCGCCCCGTCGTCAACGAGGAGGCACTCCGCGCCCTGCTTGTGCGGGCGATGCAGCAGAAACCCGAGTGCATGCCGGAGACGGCCCGCGACTATGGCCGCGCCATGGGAAGCATAGGAGGATAGCATGGGAAGCAATGAACTGACACATCTGGACGACAAGGGCAACGCGCGCATGGTGGATGTTGGCGGTAAGCTGGAAACAGTCCGTGAGGCCGTCGCCCGCTGTCGTGTTTTACTGACGCCCGCTACCTTCGAGCTGGTCAAAGCCGGCAACCTCAAGAAAGGTGACGTCCTGACGGTTGCACAGGTTGCCGGCATCCAGGCCGCGAAACGTACGTGGGAACTGATTCCCCTCTGCCACCAGATCAACATGACCTTCGTCAGTGTGACGCTGACACTGAACGATGCTGACCATGCGGTCGACATCGAGGCCACCGCGCGTACCAAGTCTGTGACCGGCGTCGAGATGGAAGCTCTGATCGCCGCCTCCACCGCCGCACTCACCGTCTATGACATGTGCAAGGCTGTCGAACGGGGTATCCGCATTACCGATCTGCGCCTCGTCCGCAAGAGCGGAGGGCAGACCGGAACCTGGGAGGGAGCATGATTCAACCATTTGTCGTAGCAGTCAACACCTCGGAGCAGAAGGGCACACGCAAACTTCCGCTGCAAGGTCCTGTCACCATCACCATGCTGGGCTTGGAGGGTGATGCCCACGCAGGCGACTGGCACCGTCAGCTCAGCCTGCTTGCGCAGGAGAGCATCGACAAGATGCAGGGCCACGGCTTGGTGCTGCAGCCTGGCGACTTCGCCGAGAACATTACGACGCAGGGACTGGACCTCCTGACCTTGCCGGTTGGGACACGTCTTCAGATCGGCAGCGCCGTCACGATGGAGGTCACCCAGATCGGCAAGGAGTGCCACCTGGGCTGTGAGATCCGCAAGCTGGTCGGCGACTGCGTCATGCCCCGCGAGGGCATCTTCGCCCGCGTCATCACCCCCGGTGCAATTGAGGCCGGCGACATCATCACCATCATCAGCAAAGGAGGAACCCCATGAAAGCAGCAGTCTTGACCATCAGCGACAGTTGCGCAGCAGGGACCCGTGTAGACGAGAGTGGGCCGTTCATTGCCGGACGCCTGCAGGGCGCGGGCTGGACGATCGACGAAATGACTATCGTTCCGGACGAGCAAGTGGAGATCGCTGAGATACTGGAGAAGTGGGCGACCCAACATCACGTCAACGCCATCATCACCACAGGCGGCACGGGCTTCTCCCCCCGCGACGTCACGCCCGAGGCGACCCTTTCGGTCGTCGACCGCCGTGCGCCCGGCATCAGCGAAGCCATCCGTCTCTACGGCCTCAACAAGGGCGTCCCGACAGCCTGCCTGTCCCGCGCCGAAGCCGGCCTGCGAGCCACCACCCTCATCGTCAACCTCCCAGGCAGTCTCAAGGCTGTTCAGGATGGCATGGACGTCCTCATCCCGTTGTTACCACATGCCCTGGAGATGATCGCGGGAAAGGGACACTAGAACCGCATACTTAGAACCGTCGGAACTTTGGCTTCTCCCCTCCTGTCTTTGAAAACATGAGAGAAGCGTTCACTTCAGCACCCATCAAGATGCTGATGCTACTCAAATACATCCACATCAGCAAGGCAATGATGCCACCGAGGCTTCCGTATACCTTTGAGTAGTTGCCCAGGTTATTGACATAGTAAGAGAAGCCGATAGAGGTACTGATCCACCCGAGAGAGGCAACTACTGCACCAGGTATGACCTCCCTGAAGGTCAATCGACGGTTTGGCGTATTGTGGTAGAAGGACACAAACACAAGGATGCTTGTGATGGCAACAATGATGAATCTTACATAGATCCAGATCTCGAGAGATATGTCCGAGAACCCCAGGAAGTGAAAGACTCGTGTTCCCAGGTTCTTTCCAAGAACGATCAGAACGAAGGAAACTGCAATCACGGCCGCAAGTTCAAGAGTGAAGTACAATGAAACAGCCTTTATCCTCCAGGAGCGTCGCGTTTCTTCCTGATCGTAGGCTCTGTTGATACCCCGCACAAGAGACGTGATACCACTGGCGGACGACCACAATGCGAGCAGCATGCCAAAGGACAACAGGGTTCCACTCCTGTCGGCTATTGTCTGATTGATAATATCCTGCAGGATTTCATATGCACTTGCAGGCATAAGCGCAGCAAGGACCTGCATGCTTTCCTGAAAGTCGACAATAGGCACGTAGGAGATAAGCGTAACCAGGAATATGAGAAAAGGGAAAAGCGACAAGAGCAGATAGAAAGCTACTTGTGCTCCTGTTGAAAGCAGGTCATCATTCAGAAATCTGGCATACAAATCCTTGAGGAACTCCCAAGGCTCTGCCTTCTTCATAGCATTATCTCCAAGCGAAAGTGATCGGTGTCTAGTTGGAGTATAACCAAATCGCAGAATCTGCGTGCGAAATATCGACATGGTCTGTCCGCTCCAGGTTACATGTCTCTCGTTTTGTGTACTATACTAAACGAGGAGGCTTCATGGAGAATCTGCCGGACGAACTGGTTCAGCTGATCGACCGCTTCAAGGAACACCTGGAGCAATACAAGGGTGCTTCGTATGATGAGGCCAACACACGTACTGACTTCATCGATCCCCTGTTCAGGCTGCTGGGCTGGGACGTCGCCAACACGGCCGGCTATGCCGAGCAGTACCGCGAGGTCATCCGCGAAGACAAGGTCAGCATCGAGGGTGGCACCAAAGCACCTGATTACTGCTTCCGCATTGGTGGCGTCCGCAAGTTCTTCGTGGAGGCCAAGAAACCGTCAGTCGATCTGCGCAACGACCCCAGCCCCGCCTATCAGTTGCGCCGCTACGCCTACTCGGCCAAACTGCCGCTGTCGATCTTGACGGACTTCCAGGAATTCGCCGTCTATGACACGCGCATCAAGCCCAGCGCGAATGACAGCGCCTCTGTGGCACGCATCCAGTACTTCAGCTTCGAGGCCTATCCCGAGAAATGGGCGTTCCTCACCGATAAATTCTCACGTGAAGCCATCCTTCACGGCGCCTTTGACAAGTACGTGGAGGACACGCGCAGCAAGCGGGGCACCAGTGAAGTCGACAAGGAGTTCCTGAACCTCATCGACCAGTGGCGCGAGAAGCTGGCACGCAACATCGCGCTCCGCAACCGCAACCTGCCCCTCCATCAACTCAACTTCGCCGTCCAGAAGACGATCGACCGCATCGTGTTCCTGCGCATCGCCGAGGACCGCGGCATCGACATCTATGGCACGCTGCACTCCCTGCTCAACGGCACAAACCAGTACACGCGCCTGCTGCAGCTCTTCACCCAGGCCGACGCACGGTACAACGGTGGACTCTTCAACTTCGCCGAGGACACGCTGACGCCGGGCCTGACGGTCGACGACAACATCATCAAGGACATCGTCCGCAGCGTCTACTACCCACAGAGCCCCTACGAGTTCTCGGTGCTGGACGTCGCCATCCTGGGCAACATCTATGAGCAGTTCCTGGGCAAGACCATCCGCCTCACCGCAGAGCACCGTGTCAAGGTGGAGGAGAAGCCGGAGGTCAAGAAATCCGGCGGCGTCTACTACACCCCCAGGGACATTGTGGAATACATCGTGGACCATACGGTCGGTGAGGCACTCAAGGAGACGACACCTGCCAAGGTCGAGCAACTGCATATCCTCGACCCCGCCTGCGGTTCCGGCAGCTTCCTGCTGGGAGCGTATGACAAGTTGCTCAGCTGGCACCTAGACTGGTACGCTCAGGACACGCACCGCGTCAAAGCACTCAAAGACCACTGTATCATCGAGCCGCGCGCAGGTGACTATCGCCTGACCATCGACGAGAAGCGCCGTATCCTGACCAACAACATCTATGGCGTGGACATCGACGACCAGGCGGTCGAGATCGCCAAGCTGTCGCTGACCCTGCGGCTGCTGGAGGGCGAGACCTCTGAGACCGCCGAGCTGTTCACCAGGGGTGGCCGCCAGCGCCTGCTCCCCAAGCTGGAGACCAACATCAAGTG
>JAPLGH010000034.1 GCA_026390285.1 Caldisericota bacterium | reverse complement strand
CAAGGGTCTTGGGAATCATGGTGAGAGACGCCGACTTCACAACAATCCCGGCAGCCTCGAGAGCCTGACGCACCTTGTAGACGTCCTCAGGTCCGGTGACGACGGTCGTCGTCTCCTCGTCCTGCTTGAGGTCCTCTGCGCCACTGTCCACCGCAAACATGAACAGATCATCGTATGTCTTGTCAGCGGGATCGATTTCCAGCGAACCCTTCCGCTCGAAGCCCCAGCTGACGGATCCGTTCTCCCCCATTGCGCCACCGTGCTGAGAGAGGATCCTCCTGATTTCCGACGTCGTACGGTTCTTGTTGTCAGTCGAGGCCTGGATGATGAATGCCGTGCCATTGGGACCATAACCTTCGTACGTGGTCTCCTCGTAGCTGACACCCTCCATCTCTCCGGTTCCACGCATGATTGCCTTCTTGACGTTGTCATTAGGCATACCCGCTGACTTGGCCTTTTCTACCGCTGCCCTCAACCGCGTGTTTGTGTCGGTGCTCCCGCCGCCTGCCTTCGCCGCGATAATGATCTCACGAGTGATCGTGGTGAAAGCACGGCCACGCTTGGCGTCTTCTACGCCCTTCTTGGCCTGAATATTATGCCACTTGGAATGCCCGGACATCTAGACCTCCTGATTTGAGTTCTGCTCTGCCAATCGCAGAAAGTGTTCATGTACTCTCGTATCGCTCCCAAGCTCCGGATGGAACGAAGAAGCAAGGAGCCTTCCTTGCTGCACATAGACCGGCCCCTGCACTACCCTTGCCCGTACCTCTACAGAAGGTCCTGTCCGAACGATCACCGGCGCCCGAATGAACAGCGCATGCAATGGTGTGTCCAACCCCTGGACTTTCAGATCTTCTTCACTCGACTCTTTCTGACGTCCAAACGCATTCCGCTGAACAGTCACATCCAAAAGTCCCAGATGAGGCTGTGCCTGACTTCCCTCAATATCCCGCGCCAAAACGATCATTCCTGCACACGTGCCATAGATCGCCAGTCTGCCTGCGTTGAAACGGTCGACGATAGCTCGATCCACTCCGTACTTCACCATGAGCTTCCCCATCGTCGTACTCTCGCCTCCCGGGATGATCAGCCCGTCCACCGAGTCGACTTCTTCGGGAAGACGCACAAGACGGACCTCCACGCCGAGGGACCTCACCATACTTGCGTGTTCTCGAAAGTCGCCCTGAAGAGCAAGGACGCCAATGACCACGCCTAGTTGTCCCTCACCTGCATCTTGTCCAGCTCGACCAGCGTGCGTGCGTCTATGCCCGACATACCTTCCTTCAAGCCCTTGCTTACCTCGAAGAGCACCTTGGGATCCTCCCAGTAGGTCGTTGCCGCCACGATGGCTTTTGCTCTCGGAAGCGGGTCCGAACTCTTGAAGATGCCAGAACCCACGAACACACCATCGGCCCCGAGCGTCATCATAAGTGCGGCGTCGGCCGGAGTAGCAATCCCCCCTGCTGCAAAGTTGACTACGGGAAGACGTCCCAGCGTGCGCACCTCGCGCAGCAGCTCAACATTGACCCCAAGGTCCTTTGCCTCGACCACCAGTTCATCCTCGAGCATCGATTGCAGCTTGCGAACCTCGTTCATGACCGCTCGCATGTGAGTGACCGCTTCAGAAACGTCTCCCGTGCCCGGCTCGCCCTTCGTCCTGATCATCGCAGCTCCTTCGCTGACACGCCGCAGCGCTTCTCCCAAATTGCGCGCTCCGCATACGAAGGGGATCTTGAACTGCCACTTGTCAATATGATATACGACATCAGCCGGAGTCAGCACTTCGCTCTCGTCAATGAAATCGACCCCCATATACTCGAGTATCCGTGCTTCGGCAATGTGTCCGATTCGTACCTTGGCCATCACGGGAATCGAGACTGCCTCCATGATCTGCTCGACAAGTCCCGGATCAGCCGACCGTGCAACGCCGCCTTCTCTGCGAATATCGGCCGGAATCCGTTCGAGCGCCATCACTGACACTGCACCGGCTTCTTCAGCGATCTTCGCCTGGTCGACCGTCGTCACGTCCATGATGACGCCACCCTTGAACATCTCTGCCAACCCGCGCTTTACCTTGGTTGTTCCAATTTCAGCCATGTTGTCGTCATCTCCTTAACCTCTAAAGTTTACCGTTATTTGCTAATTTGGCAACGTATTCGGCCGCATGCCTTCCAGCCAGAAATCCGGTCGAGAAAGCGGCCTGCAGATTATAGCCGCCGGTGGCAGCCTGCAGGTCCAGGAGCTCGCCCGCAATGAACAATCCGGGGACGAGTCTCGATCCCATCGATCGTGGGTCGACTTCTCGCAGAGCAATACCTCCCTGTGTGATGATCGCGGAGGCGAGAGGGTCGGCTCCTGTGCATCCCAGCTCCACTCCCTTGAGAGATCTGGCGACCGCAGCGAGGGTTTTCCTGGGCAACGGCGTCCTGCCCTTTCCTTCGATTCCCCACACGCGCATCAGCTCAAGAGCCATCCGTCTCGGAAGGAACCTCGAGACACTCGCCAGGATCTCATCGGCATTCCCGCAAGCCTCGATGTCGTGAAGCTCCTGGTCTAACGCCTTCTCAGGCTGCAGGTCCAAGCATAGAACTACAGCTTGGCCCTCGGCCAAGGCCGGTGTGACGGCCAGACTCAGCGACAGGACAGCTGGACCTCCAATCCCTCGATCCGTTATCATAACTTCTCCCTGCTTTCGAGCCAGCAACTTGGGCCCAACCCAGGCTTCGACAGTGACGCCTTCGAGCGAGGTCCCTGCAAGTTCTCCCAACCACTTCTCGGGACAGTGCAGGGACACGAGGCCAGGCAGCAGGTGACCAGGACGATGGCCCACGTGCTTCAGAAGCTCATAGCCGTCCCCCGTGGACCCGGTACCAGGATAGGATTTCCCACCTGTGGCCAGAACCACGGCCCTGCAGCGCAAGGACCCACCAGACTCCAAGCCAATTGTCCAGTCACCGGACCCAGCATCGATGCTTCGAACCCGGGCTGAGTAGCGAAGGCCAACGCCGTCTCTGACGAGAAGCAACCCGAGAGCCTGGACAACGTCCTGCGCCTTGTCCGTCACGGGGAAGACGCGGCCACCCCGCTCCGTCTTGAATTGCAGGCCGGCTTCGGCGAACAGGGCGACAAGGTCGTCCGAGAAAAAGGTCTCAAAGGCCGGGTAGAGAAATCGGCCGGAAGGGCCGAAGGCCTGGACAAACTCATCCAGTGAACGCACATTTGTCACGTTTGCCCTGCCCTTGCCCGTGATGGCCAGCTTCTTGCCCAGCACCCGATTCCGTTCGAGGATGAGGACCGAGCCATCATGACCAGAGGCTTTGAGGTACCTTGCAGCAGACAATGCCGCCAGCATCCCGGCAGCACCACCACCTATGACACAGATGTCAGCTCTTGTTTCCATCAGCATGTAGATTATAACAGATTTGTGCGCGTCACTGCTGCCACGTTGCCCAGCAATCCTCACCGTTCTTGTTGCCAACCGGGGGAAATGGAATACAATCATCGTTGCGCGCCCGTAGCTCAACTGGATAGAGTGACGGTCTACGGAACCGTAGGTTACAGGTTCGATTCCTGTCGGGCGCACCAGTCCTGACATGGCTCTTTCT
>JAPLGH010000150.1 GCA_026390285.1 Caldisericota bacterium | reverse complement strand
TGCTGTCACCTTCGCGTGCAGGGATCATACTACTTGCAGAAACCCAATCAACAATGGTTCTTGAAGCACGGACTTTCTGTCAACAACGTCGATCTCCCGTTTGCCTCCTTTCCTCTCCGACATCGCCTGCTATGGGAACCCTGTACCGAGCATCTGCCACATTCCCCACTATCGACAAGATAACGCATTCGTCAAATTGTGCAAGCGTTGCCATCGGCCGGGTGTCAAACGACAGCATGTCCGCTCCTACTGCAAGCCAAGCCGCTCCTTTACCAGGAGTCTTACCGCTGCTGAGCTTTCCAGCTCCAGGCTTTCCCTCGCGAGGTCGCGCAGCCCGGCGATGTCCAGCGTGCGCGCAAGACTCTTTGCGGCTGGGATCGACCCAGGAGCCATGCTCAGCTCCTTGACCCCGAGACCGAGCAGGAGCGGCATTGCCACGGGGTCGCCGGCCAGTTCTCCACACACCCCGACCCATTTGCCCACTTCGTCGGCGCCGCGTATGGTCCGGTCTATCAGCCCAAGCACTGCCGGATGCAGGGCGTCCTGCAGGTAGGCGACATCGGCATTGCCACGTTCCGCAGCCATCGTGTACTGCGTGAGGTCATTTGTGCCGATGCTGAAGAAATCCACCTCGTCAGCAAATACCGGAGCAAGAAGGGCTGCCGACGGTATCTCCACCATGATGCCAACGTCGACCTTCAGGGCGATCGGAATTCCACGCTGCAGTACTTCTTCACGCGCTTCTTCCAACAGGGCACGCGCCCGGCGCAGTTCCCCGATGTCTGCAACCATGGGGAACATAATCTTGACGTTGTGACCTGCTGATGCTCGAAGGATTGCCCTCAACTCAGCCTTGAAGAAGTCCGGCTGGTCCAGGCAGAGACGCAGTGCCCGCTTTCCGAGAAATGGGTTCTGTTCTTCCTTCTGCGGAAGATAGGCCAGTGGCTTGTCCCCACCAACGTCCAGCGTTCTGATGATCAGCGGACGCTGTTCCATGACATCAGCTATTTCCTGGTAGACTGCAGCCTGCTCATCCTCTTGTGGCATGTCGGACCGGTTCAGAAAGAGAAATTCCGACCGCAGAAGCCCGACGCCGTCGGCTCCCGAATCCAACGCAGCCCGCGCGTCCTTTGCGGAACCGATATTCGCCACGATCTCCACCGCAATTCCATCTTTGCTGATGGCAGGCGCACGGCTCGTTTGCCGGGCCAGGGCCTGCTGACTGCGCCATGCCGCGATCTTTTCCTGGTATGCTGCGGAAACCTGCGCGGACGGAGAAGTCCACACTTGTCCCGTTGATCCGTCCACGATAAGGGACGTCCCTTCGGCAGTTGTGCCAAGGGCTTCACCACAGCCAAGCACTGCTGGAATGCCCAGGGTCCGCGCAAGGATGGCGCTATGCGACGTCGGGCCGCCCTTTTCAGTGCAGACGCCGAGGACCATGACACGGTCGAGCCTCGCCGTATCGGAGGGCGACAAATCCGCCGCAATGAGAATCCCGGGAGCCGCTATGTTCAGTGTGACTGCTCCCCCGCTCAACTGGACAAGGACTTGCCGGCCGATATCCGCCACGTCGGCGGCACGAGCGCGCATGTAGTCGTCTTCGATCTTGCCAAACTCGACCAGCGTATCTCGAATCGCTTCGCTCCAGGCCCATCCAGCATTCTTGTGTCCGTCAACAATGGCAAGTTGAACCCTTGCCAGGAGATCAGGGTCCTTCAAGAACATGAGGTGGGCATCAAAAATCGCTGCATCGTATGTTGTCGAAGATTTCGATATTTGCCTGCGCAGCTGCTCGGTGGAGGCCCGCACGGCTCCCAGCGCCTTCGACAAGCGTTGCCATTCCGCCTCCGGGTCATCGACTGTACGTTGGTCGATTTCCGGTTCGGCCAGCTTCAGGACGATCGCCGGACCTGCCGCATAGCCTGGCGAGGCGGGAATGCCAAGAAGGCCTCCGTCAAACGTCTTGCTGCTGCTTCTGGCGGTGACCTCCGGGGCTGCAGCTACAGGCACCGCTGTTTCTTCGCCTTCGCCAAAGTCATTCTCGGCTGCCTCTTTCAGCGCATTGATGGCAGCGGACGCATCCGGTCCCTCGGCCCACACATGAATGGTTTCGCCACGCCGCAGACCCATGCTGGCAACGGCATTGATGCTCTTTGCGTTGGATCGTTTTGCTTCATTGTCCG
>JAPLGH010000029.1 GCA_026390285.1 Caldisericota bacterium | reverse complement strand
CTGTTTTTCTTCTATTGTCATTACTCCTTACTTCACGATGGCGAGGATGTCATGCTGAGACAGCACGACATACTCTTCGTCGTCGAGTTTGATTTCGTTGCCGCTATACTTCGAGTAGACAACCTTGTCGCCTTCCTTGACCTCAAGGGGAATTCTGGTGCCGTTGTCCAGCATTACGCCCGAGCCCACTGCCATGACGGTACCCTGCTGAGGCTTCTCTTTGGCGCTCTCGGGAAGAACAATGCCACTCTTCACAGTTTCTGTGGCTTTCTCAACTTTTATGACGACGTGATCACCGATTGGTACTAGTTTTGCCATGTTGTCGTGCCTCCTGTACTCTAAGATCTTGGTGGATTAGCACTCTCTTTGTGTGAGTGCTAAGTCATTATAGGAGGGCATGGTTGACTGTCAAGTATCGGTCAGGCCTAATACGGTTTTTCCACAGGAGCAACCACAATCCTGCGTACGTTGTACAAAAGTCCTGTTCCTGCTAAGATGACTGAGTTGATATGACCTACGAGACTTGCATAGAGGTCCCATTCGTGAGCCGGTGCCACCAGTCCACCGAGGGCATCGGCATTTTGCTTGGGAGCTGTCTACTGGAGACATTGGCACAGGGGTCCCGTGACTCGCTGGTTGTCGGACTCATCGGTCCCTTGGGCGCTGGCAAGACGGTTCTGACGGGTGCGCTTTCGGCGGCGCTCGGCGTCGATCGCGCGAGCGTTGCCAGTCCTACCTTTGTCCTGGAGCGGAACTACCCGGGCAAGGAGCCGGTGAGACATTTCGACCTCTATCGCATCGAGGATCCTCGACAACTGGTCGACATGGGCTTTGAGGAGGAACTGGACAAGCGTGGTGTGACGGTCATTGAGTGGGCTGAGCGGTCCGGACGACTCCTCGCGATGTACGAGCGTATTGAGGTTCACTTCGAAATCCTGGGCGAAGAAGTCAGACGCATTGTTCTGCGTGATTTCTACAGGCCTTCCATTATTGCGAGGTGTTTTGGTGTCGACTCAACCGTTCCTCCTCATTAACACCGCGACCGTATCTGGGGTTGTTGGCCTTGGGCGTCGAGATGGAGTATTGGCGCAGACCTTGCTGAAGTTAACGACTGCGTCCAATACGGTTGTGGCTGCGATCGACCAGGTGCTTGCGGAGGCCGGATGTACGCTTGATGACATAGGGGGGATTGTGTTGGTCAAGGGCCCCGGAACTTTCACGGGGTCGCGGGTTGGTGCAAGTATTGCCAAGGCAATCGCCTATGCCGCTCCATGCTCGCTTGTCTCGGTCACCACGCTGGAAGCGGTTGCCTGGAGCGGCTTTCTGACGAGTTCAGAACAAGTGACCGGCGGTCCCGTGTGGGCACTTCTGGATGCTCGCCGCCATCAGTTTTATGTGCAGGAGTTTGTTGTCCGTGAGGGAGCGCTCTTGTCTCGAGCGGACGCAGTGTGCGTCGGACCGGAAGCCTTCGACACCGTCCGAGCCATGGGGGGGCTTGCCGTCTGTGCCTTCTCGTCTGCCGCAGTTCCAGAGAGTCAATGCCCGCTTGAACGAGAGCGTGTGGCGTGGTCATTTGATGCCTATCCAAGCTGCGCCGGCATCCTTGCTGCTTCGGCCAGAGCTCGCAGTGAAGATCCGTTCACACTTGAACCACTGTATCTGCGCAGCACGGAGGAGTTGTTCGATCTTCCAAAGGTGACGCCGTGACCCTCACACGATCAATCATGCTGCGGGCTGCCAGCGTCCGGGATCTCAAGGCTATCTGGGAGATTGAGGAAGCCTCCTACGCTGCGCCGTGGCCTAAAGAAACCTTTTTCGTGGATATCACGTTCAATGCAGATGCGAAGTATTTCGTCGCTCTCGTCGACAAACGGATCGTCGGATTCATCGGCGGCTGGTTCAAGGAAGGGAAGCTGCACATCGTCAATGTGGCCACGCACCCCGCTTCTCGCAAATCCGGGGTGGCGAAGCAGCTTGTACTGTTTCTGCTCGACCTGGCCCGGGATCTCAAGATGGAGAGTGCTTTCCTTGAGGTTCGCAGGTCCAATGTTGCAGCGCAGAGACTCTATGAGGGGCTGGGTTTTGCAGTAACCGGTCTGAGATCGATGTACTATCCTGACAATCTGGAAGATGGTCTGCTCATGACAAAGGAGCTCCGCAGTGCGCATACTGGGGATTGAGACGTCCTGCGACGACACGGCTGCAGCTGTTGTGGACGACACCGGCCTTGTCCTGTCTTCGGTCGTTTCGAGTCAGGACTCGTTCCATCGGAAGTATGACGGCATTGTTCCGGAGATCGCCTCGCGACGGCATACGGCGACGATTATCGCTTCGGTCGATGAGGCTCTTGTTCAGGCAGGCATGCAGATCAGGGATGTGGACGCGATTGCACTCACCTATGGGCCCGGGTTGATCGGTTCTCTTCTCGTGGGCGTGGAAACGGCGAAGGGTCTCGCGTATGCCAGCCGGAAGCCTCTGATCCCCGTGAATCATCTGGAGGGCCACGTGATGGCGTCGTTCCTCCATGATCCGGAAAGTGATCTGCAGCCCCTGACGGGTGACGATTTCCCGCTCCTGGCGCTGATCGTGTCCGGAGGGCACACGGAGCTGGTCTATGCCGACCGATGGCTCCATTATCGAGTGCTGGGTGCAACGCGGGACGATGCCGCAGGGGAGACGCTGGACAAGTTTGCCAAGTATCTGGGACTCGGCTATCCAGGTGGGCCGGTAGTCCAGAAGATCGGCGCAACCGGGAATCCCTTGTATCATTCCTTTCCGAGAGTGACGTTCAGCCGGAGCGGGTACGAGTTCAGTTTCAGCGGCCTCAAGACTGCCGGCATCAACTATGTGAAGTCGTTGACATCGGAGGAGCTGGAAGCACATCTGCCCGACGTCGTGGCAAGTTTCGAGTCTGCGGTCATCGGCGAGCTCGCAGGAAAATCGCTGCGGGCGGCCCGTGATCTCTCGCCACATACCCTCACCATCGTAGGAGGTGTCGCTGCAAACAAGCGGTTGAGAGATAGCTTCGCCAAAGCTGGAGATGTCCGGGTCTACTTCCCGCCGATGAAGTATTGCACCGACAATGGAGCCATGATTGCCTACGCCGGCATTCGGCGGGCCATGATGGGTGTACGGGCGGCCATCGACCTTGACGCCTGTTCATCACTGGGAATAGAGGACTCTTCGCTGGGCGTCTGACGGAGAGCGACGGCATCCATAGCTGGACGCCATGGATGGCACCCAATTGCACTGAAGTCCGAGTTGTCGATCATGGAATTGGTGTACGTGACACGTGTACGAAACGGAGGGGAACATGGACATTCGCGAAGAAGGCAAACCATTCAGTGCGACAGGCACGACTGGCGTTGGTTGTCTGGTCATGCAGGGATTCACGGGAACAGTGGGGAGTATTCGCTACTATGCAGAGGCGCTTGCAGCGAAAGGGCTCTCTGTCGAGGCTCCACGCTTGACCGGTCACGGGACGAGGTGGCAGGACGTCAACAAGGTTCGCTACACAGACTGGATTCATGACGCCGATCAGGCATATCAGTTGTTGGCCCGCCGGTGCGACAAGGTATTCGTCACTGGACTCTCGATGGGTGGAACGCTTATCCTGTATCTTGCAGAGCATCACCCAGAGATTGCCGGCGTCATTACCGTCAACGCACCTGTGTTCATGACCGACAGGCGTGCGCCTTTTCTACCCATCATCAAGTACCTGATTGCATCGACTCCTGCAATCGCGTCTGACATCATGGAACCCGGTATCATCGAGCCAGCTTACGACAGGACGCCGACTGCCGGTGCCCACGAGATGGTGAAACTGCTCGGAGTCACACGCAGGGATCTGGGTCTCATTGCCCAACCCCTGCTTGTCATGCGTTCAACGCACGATCATGTGGTTCCCCACGAGTGTGGGCAGTTTATCATGGACCACACCGTCTCCAGTGACAAACAGATGATTGTTTTCGAGAGATCGGCCCATGTCGTGACAATGGACTATGACAAGGACGGGGTAGTCGACAGCGCGTGGAAATTTATCGAGCGTCTTTCACACTAAACCGGACGCAGGAAGAAATCGCTGCCAAAGAGAGAGGGCGGATGACGAAAAAGTCATCCGCCTTATCTATTCCATATACACATGCGTGGTAGCGCCGAGGAGAATTGAACTCCTGTTTGGGGATTGAGAGCCCCCCGAACTAACCACTGTTCTACAGCGCCATACTTGGCTGAGGAAGATGGATTCGAACCATCATCGGTAGCTCCAGAGGCTACTGTCCTACCGTT
>JAPLGH010000125.1 GCA_026390285.1 Caldisericota bacterium | reverse complement strand
GGTCACGATCCGCATCCTGCCGGCCTTGGCAGGGAAGGTCTCATGCTCATAGCCAAGAACGTCTTTCATGACAGACGGAATCTGGAGGACGATCGACGTCAACCCATTGCTGACAGACGACGCCATCGTCCCGCCAGACGCGACTATGAAGCCCTTGAGGACGTCCTCAGTGAAGAACAGCGTCCCAGTCTTGCCAGAGACACGCATCAGGTCCTTCTGCACCGACACGTTGTACGAACCGTCCACGAGCGTCCTGGTGCCAAGTTCATACGCACCAGCAACGGGTCCCAGCGCAAAGCAGACGTTGTTCTGTGACGCCTCGAACCGCACGATGCCGCCTGCTGCCTCGATGACGGCCCGCATCGGGAAGGCAAGGCCGGCACCGGTCCCGATGGGGACGAACCCCTTGGGGAAACTGCCTGTAACACGCTTTGAGTCTATGGTGACGACGAAGCTGGACTGGCCTGCGCGGAGTTCAAGAGAGATACGACGCATCGAAGCAGCCGAGACGAGACTCCCGGCCTGTCTGGCGGGGACAAGAACCAGCATCAATACCATGATGACGGCAAGCACAAGCGATACGCCCCGTCTTCCACCTGCCCGCCTGCAGCCTGCCACCGGGTCAACATACCTCCCAATCCGGTCCCTGCATCCTTTCCTGAACATCGTCGTTCCTCCATGTCCTTGAGTTTTTGGTCCGGCCGCCTGCGGTGAATCACTGAGGATTCCCGCTCGGCCACCGGTTGCATCCGCTTCTGAGGCGGACCGCACTTCTCGTGCCAGACAAGCGATCCAGCGATGCAGACCGGTCGTCTCGTGCCTTGGCAGGTCCAGTATACAGGTTCCTGTCGTCTGTCAACGTCGTCGCTTCTCAGGGGTGGCAGCTCGCTGTCTTTGCCATATACTGAACAGGTACAGAGATGAAGGAGAAGAAGACGTGATACGCGCGATAAGCCTGGACTTGTGGAAGACACTTATTCTGGACCATGACGAGGATGAGGCACTGCGCGACCGCGTCCGGGCTCGAGCTATTCGTGAAGTCCTTGGCGAGCATGGCGTGGCTGTTTCCGAAGATGGACTCTATGAGAGCCTTCGTCGCATCGACGTCTTGCGCAGAGACATCCGTGAGATGCGCGACTGGACTTTGACCACGTCCAACCAGATCGCTTTCGTTCTGACGCAGGCCAGCGTGTACCCTTCCAGGGAGGTGGTCGATGCTGTCCTTCCCCAATATGAGGCGGCCATCTTCCAGCTGATGCCTTCCCTCGTCGAGTCAGACGCCCCACAGCTGCTTACAGATCTGGCCCAGCACTACCCTCTCTCCCTGACCTCCAATACGGGGAAGACATCGGGACACGTGTTGCTGAACGTCCTTGACACACTGAATATCCGCATGCCATTCACACACTTTATCTTCTCGGACGAAGTCCTGTACCTGAAACCCGACAAGGGCATCTGGCAGTTGCTGGTCGTCACCAACGAACTGAAGCCGGAGGAGATCGTCCATGTGGGGGACTCATACCGCATGGACTACCAGGGAGCCCGCACGGCCGGCCTCCAGGCCATTCTCTTTGGACGCCAGGAGTCGCTGCCCACAGAAACCCTCGCGATCGACTCACTCAGTGAACTCTCAACAATGATCGAGGAGATGAACAGATGAACATATGTCTTACCGGTTCCAGCCTGACGTCCAGCGAAGTCGTCCGTGTCGCTCGCCAGGGTGCCGTCGTCGAACTCAGCAAGGAAGCTGTCGAACAGATCGGCGCTGCCTCTTCACTCGTCCGACAGATCGTCGAAAACGAAGCTCCCGTCTATGGCATCAATACGGGGTTTGGCTCTCTGTGCAACGCACGTATCGGCCCGCAGGACTTGGGAAAGCTGCAGGAGAACCTTATCTTGTCACACGCCGTCGGCGTCGGCCGCTGTTTCAATGAGGATGAGGCACGGGCAACCACGGTCGTACGTGCTAATACGCTGGCCAGTGGACACTCGGGTGTTCGTCTCGAGGTGGCACAGCTGCTGCTTGAGTTGCTCAACAAACATGTCTACCCCATGATCCCGTCACAGGGGTCTCTCGGCGCATCCGGCGATCTGGCTCCCCTTGCCTCCCTCGCACTCGTGCTCATCGGCAGGGGAACGGCGAAAGTACATGGTGAAATCCTCCAGGGCCGGGCTATCCTAGACGCCATCGGAGCCAGGCCAGTCGTCCTGGAAGCCAAGGAAGGCCTGGCCCTGATCAATGGCACCGCCGTCATGACCGGTATAGCCGCGCTCGTCTTCGCGGACGCACGCACCCTCCTCCGTGCCGCCAACCTGGCAGGTGCGATGACCATGGAAGCGCTCCGCGCCCGCCTCGAACCCCTTGACGAACGCATCCACGACCTGCGCCGCCACGCGGGACAGGGCGCCGTTGCCAAAGATATTCTGAGCTACCTTGCCGGCAGCAGGCTCGTTGGCACGTGCGATGAGGTCCAGGACGCCTATAGTATCCGCTGCATGCCGCAGGTCCATGGCGCCGTCTCCGATACCGTCGACTTCGTGGAGAGTGTGCTGCTCAACGAACTCAATGCAGTCACGGACAATCCCCTCCTGTTCCCTGCCGATGGAGACGTGCTGTCGGGAGGGAACTTCCACGGCGAACCTGTGGCGTTGGCCATGGACTACCTCGGCATTGCGCTGTCAGAGCTGGCAAGCATCAGCGAACGGCGTACCAACCGCCTGCTGAATCCCGCCCTCAACCGGGGACTGCCGGCATTCCTGACGCGTGATGCAGGTATCAACTCCGGCCTCATGATCGCCCAGTACACGCAAGCCGCCCTGGTCTCCGAGAACAAGGTCCTGGCACATCCGGCGTCCGTGGACAGTATCCCGGTATCCGCTGACCAGGAGGACCATGTGAGCATGGGCACCATCGCTGCGCGCAAAGCCCGTTCCATTGCAGACAACGTCGTCATCGTGGTCGCCATCGAGTTGCTGGCTGCCTATCAGGCTGTCGACATCCTTGGCGGCGAAGACAAGCTCGGCCTGGCAACCAGCAAGCTCTTCGCACAGCTCAGAAAATGCGTTCCACCCATGAACGGCGACCGCATGTTCATCGAAGACATCAACGCCGTACGAGCCCTGATTCGCAGCAACGCAGTCTGACAGGAGGCAAAACATGGAACCGATCCATGCACCACGCGGAACGACCCTGACATGCAAGAGCTGGCAGCTCGAAGCTCCCATGCGCATGCTGATGAACAACCTGGATCCGGACGTCGCAGAGCGGCCTGAAGACCTGATCGTCTACGGCGGCAAGGGGAAGGCCGCTCGCAACTGGCAGGCCTACGCCGACATCATCGCGACGCTCCAGAGCATGGACGCCGACGATACGCTGGTCGTGCAGTCCGGCAAGCCTGTCGCCGTCTGGAAGACATATATCGACGCGCCGCGTGTGATCATCAGCAACTCGATGCTGGTCCCACACTGGGCCACCTGGGACGAGTTTCACAAGCTGGAAGACAAGGGACTGATCATGTACGGCCAGATGACCGCCGGCTCCTGGATCTACATCGGTGCCCAGGGCATTCTGCAGGGAACCTATGAGACGCTGGCCGCGGCCGCCCGGCAGGCCGGCTGGGAAGACCTGAGCGGACGGTTTGTCCTCACGGGTGGATGCGGTGGCATGAGCGGCGCACAGCCTCTGGCCATCACCATGAACGGGGGCGTTGGACTAATTGTCGAATGTGACCCCGCCCGAATCCAGAAACGTCTCGACACCAAGTACATCGATACGATGATGACCGACCTGGACGAAGCCCTGCGGACGGTCCAGAAGGCCGTCGCCGAGAAGCGGCCGCTTTCCATCGGACTGGTTGCCAACGCAGCCGACGTGTTCCCTGAACTGTTGCGCCGTGGGATCATCCCGGATGTCGTCACCGACCAGACGTCTGCCCACGACACGCTGAATGGATATGTCCCCAACGGCATGCC
>JAPLGH010000099.1 GCA_026390285.1 Caldisericota bacterium | reverse complement strand
GGCCTTCTTTGACTCGAAAATGACTTTTCCATAGCCTGCACCCGGAGAAGCAGGGATTGCCTTGGCAATAACCTGAATCTTGGCCTGCGGGTCTACCTGTGGATGCAACAAGGTATCGAGCTGGGTGGGAGTCACCCGCATGACCGCTTCTTCCTTTGTGAGGAGACCCTCGACGACCATGTCGACTGCGACCTTGACGGCTGCGACCGGGCTCCGTTTGGCATTGCGGGTCTGCAGCATGAACAGTGTGCCTCGTTCTACGGTGAACTCCATATCCTGCATATCACGATAGTGTTTCTCCAACAGCAGTGATACCTCGACGAGACGCCTGTATGTTTCGGGTATCTCTGTTTCCATCTGGTCGATATTCTTGGGCGTGCGAATGCCGGCAACGACGTCTTCACCCTGAGCGTTGACAAGATATTCGCCCGAAAAGCGCTTGGCTCCGGTGGAATTGTCACGAGTGAAACACACGCCCGTTGCCGAGTCGTTGCCCATGTTGCCAAAGACCATGGACTGAACCGTGACGGCCGTGCCAATGAGATTATTGATCTTCTCGATCTTACGATAGGAGATGGCCCGCTCGGTATTCCATGAGCGGAACACGGCGCCTATTGCTCCGAGCAACTGGTCCATTGGATCCTGCGGGAAGGGCTTGCCGGTCTTTTCCTGAACAAGCGCAAAGTACTTCTGGACCAAGGCCTTCAGGCTGTCGATGGACAGATCTGTATCCAGCGTGACACACTGGAGCCCTTTCTGCTCTGCCAGGATCTTCTCAAAGTCGTCATGGGTGATGCCAAGCACGACGTTGCCATACATCTGCGTGAACCTGCGGTAGGAGTCCCACGCGAAACGCGGGTTCTCAGTCAAAGTTGCAAGGCCTTCTACGGTGTCGATGTTGAGTCCGAGGTTGAGGATGGTGTCCATCATGCCGGGCATCGAGACTGCCGCACCTGAGCGAACGGACACGAGCAGCGGGTTCTGCGCTGAGCCGAACTTCTTGCCAAGTTTGCCCTCGAGTCTGGCAAGATGTTCTCTGATCTCATTCTTCAGAGTCTCAGGGATGTCACCGACCTTGAGGTACTCGGGGCACATCTCTGTCGAGATCGTGAAACCGGGAGGTACAGGAAGCCCAATTTTCGTCATTTCCGCGAGACCTGCTCCCTTTCCTCCGAGAATGGTTTTCATCTCCTTGCTGCCTTCTTCAAAATCGTAGACAAACTTCGGCTGGTCCATAGTTCCTCCTGTCAGACCTAGGTTAGCTTGGAATAGTCGCAAACAAGTCCAAGTATATACTTCAGGTAGCACAAAAGCAATAATCGTGCATTGCGCACGCGTTCGTCCGTGGCCATGACGAGGACCCGGTCAAAGAAAGCCGTGACGGAAACTGCGAGTTCTTCGCACGTCCGGATGGCTTCTGGATACTTCCGTATTGCCAGGAACTGGCGAATTCGCGGAGCCGCCGCATCAGCCGACTTTCTGAGCACCAGCTCCTCCGGATCTGTCAGCAGCAAGTCTGGAGGAAGGCTCGTGACAGCAGGAAGCTCCCTGGTGATGTTCTGTATTCTGCGATGACTGTCGGCAAGGGTCACGAGTATGATGTCGTCTGCCGCTTCATGCAGGGCTTGCATGCGCTCTTGAACGGAACTCAGTTCGACGAGTGGGAGATATTCGAGTGGGGCATACTCCCTGGTCAGCTGTTTCTCCTTGAAATACTGAGTAATGCGTCCTTTCAGGTAGTCCAAGACTCTCTGTTGAAGATCCTCAGGATGCGGCAGGGAACCAGTAGCTTGATACCCCTCGACCGCTTTCTTCACAAGAGTCTCCAAGTCCACAGACTCACGTGACTCGACGATTGTGCGGACGATGCCGTTGCCAGCACGCCGGAGGCCGTAAGGGTCTTCTGACCCGGAAGGGTTGAAGCCCGTGCCAAGGATGCCCGTGAGTGTGTCGACCTTGTCGATGACTCCGAGCAGTCGGCCGACTCTGGTTGATGCAGTGTCCTCGGAAGGAGAGCGAGGCACGTACTGTTCGCGAATGGCGGACACAATGGCAGGTGAACCGCCGGCACGCGAGAGATAGACGCTGCCGATTTCCCCCTGGAGCGACGTATACTCTTTCACCATGCTGGTAGCGAGATCTGCTTTGGAGAGGTGGGCTGCAGCGATGAGTGTTGCTCTCTCTTCCGGCGTCACCGAAGCGTACACGGTCGCGCAGGCTGCCAGCCGCTCGAGCCGAAGAGTCTTGGTGGCCATGGTGCCGAGCTTGTCCATGAAAATCAAGGTATCCAGCCGGCCCAAATATGCTTCCAGAGGCTCACGCATGTCTTCCTGGATGAAGAAGGCTGCATCCAGAAGACGGGCATTGGCGACGCTTTCATTGCCTCGTCGCACGATGTCGATGAAATCGGTCAGGCCGTTGCGCACGCTCAGGAAGTGTGGAACGACATTCCCATTCTGACCGTATACCAGGAAAGAATGCATCTGTTGCTGAAGCACAGAACGGACGACGCTTTCGGGGAGTTCGGTAGCTATGTTCGGAAGGTCTCCCAGGAACACGGAGGGGTATTCGACGAGGTTCACGACCTCGTCCAGCAGATCGCCTATATTATCTCCGAGCTTGAAGCCCATAGGCTTCAACAGCTTGTCTGCCTGTTTTTCAATCAGGCGGCGGCGTTCGGCGGGGTCCACGATGACGAATGCTTCGCGCAGCCGTCGCATATAGTCCTCCGGCGACGTTACTGTTACTGGTTTCGGCTTGCCGACGCGGAGGCCGAACGTCGTGTTCGAACCCTGCACTCCGGCCGCCTCCCAGTGAAGGACTTCGGCGCCAAGCAGCGCAAGCAATCCGCGAATAGGGCGCGCAAACTGGAACCCGGACTCCTCCCAGTGCATCATCTTGGGGAACGTGACTTCGTGGGGCAGGCGAGGGAGAAAGGCCTCGACGAGCTCTGAGGATTTCTGCCCAGCAACTGTCTTCCGGGCGTAGACGTAGGACTTGCCGGCGACGTCCACGGTGTAGGTGTCCGCAGGATCCACGCCCTGTCCCCTGCAGAAACCGAGCAGAGCCGGCGTGGGGTTCCCCTGAGCGTCACAGCTCGACGCCTTCGCCGGTCCCTTTACTTCCGTGGTTCGGGCGTCCGTCTGCTCCTTGACGTTCTGAACCAGGACGACAAGGCGCCGTGGGGTGGAAAAGCCATGGACATCTCCATGTCCAATGAAGGACTCGTCGAGGTGTGTTGTGACATGTTCGACCAGTTGCGCCTGAGCGCTGTCGACAAACCGTGCTGGAAGTTCCTCAGTCAAGATCTCGATCAGCAAGTCACTCATGGTTTTCGTTCTCCAGGTAGAGGTTCGCGCAACCGTACGCGAGACGGCGCACGCGGGCAAGATAGGCCATACGCTGAGAAACCCCGACGGTACCACGTGCGTCGAGGATGTTGAACGTATGTGAGCATTTGAGGAGATACTCGTAGGCAGGAGTAATGAGTCTCTTGTCGATCATGCGCTGGGACTCCTTTTCGCAGAGGTCGAACATCGTGACAAGTGCCTCGATGTCGGCTTGCTCAAAGGAGTAAATACTGTTCTCCCGCTCGACCTGTTGTCGCAGATCTCCATAGGTCACACCCTCATGCCATTGCAGTTCGTAAACGTTTTTCTTCTCTTGAACAAACATGGCGAGTCGCTCGAGGCCGTACGTTATCTCGACTGCCACGACCGGAACTTCCCGGCCGCCTGCCTGCTGGAAGTACGTGAATTGCGTTACTTCCATGCCGTCGAGCCAGACTTCCCAGCCGACGCCGGCTGCCCCTAGTACCGGTGTCTCCCAGTTGTCCTCGACGAACCGGATATCGTGTTCTGCCGGCTTGAGACCAAGCAGGTAAAGGCTTCGCAGGTATGTGTCCTGGATGTCGGTGGTCGGAGGCTTGATGATGACCTGCAGCTGGTGATGCATGTAAAGACGATTGGGGTTCTCGCCGTACCTGCCGTCCGCTGGACGTCGTGACGGTTGAACGTAGACGGCTTTCCAGGGTTTACGTCCCAGGACTCGCAGGAATGTATATGGGCTCAGCGTTCCCGCCCCAACTTCCTGGTCATACGGGAACAGACGGGGGCAGCCCTCGTCTTCCCAGAAGCGCTCCAGCTTG
>JAPLGH010000187.1 GCA_026390285.1 Caldisericota bacterium | reverse complement strand
TAGATGACGGCCCAGACCCCTTCAGCGGGAACTGGGAAGACCGGCCGCTCGAACACCCCCATCAGGGGAAGCAGGACGACACTGCCAAACAGCATCTGGAACATCGCAGTTCTGCCGGCCGAGCTGTTCTTGGACAGGTCCTTGACCAGAATGCTGTAGAATGCCCAGCAGATGCCGGAGAGGATGATGAGTCCATCACCGAGCAGGCGTTTCCCTGCCAGCGCCCCTCCCAGCGAACGCGGGTCGATGATCAGGAGGACGCCGACGACAGACAGTGCAATGCCCACGACGGCAATGCAGGAGAACCTCCTGTGGTAGACCAGACCCTCCACCAGGAGGGACAGGACGGGAAAGACGCCCATCATGAGCGAGATCTCGGAGGCTGTCGACAGGGCAAGACCTACGTTCTCGAAGATGTGGTTCAAGGCATACCCCAGGATTCCTCCCAACATCATGGCACCGAATTCCCGGCGGTCCAGACGAAGATCTTCGTGACGAACGACCAGCCAGGCGAGCAGAATGGCGCTCGCGAGCACAAAGCGTATCCATGCGAGCGAAAGCGGAGGAATAGAGCGAAGAGCCAGTTTCGAGACGGTGAAGGACGTTCCCCAGACAAACGCCGCTGCTACGACGGACGCTATGCTGCCAGTTCGGCTTGTTGGCATGGTGCATGATGGTAACTCTTCCCACAGCTCTTGTCAAGTTCCCGGCTTCCCGGGCTGGAAGCCCCGCGCTGTGGCAAACGAAAAAGCCCCGGAGGTTTGAGTCCGGGGCTTCGCAGAGTCAGGAAATCAGGTGGAGGATGTTGTCGCTACTGGTCCCGGTCCTGCAGCTTGTAGTCACGTATCTTGTTGAACAGCGATTTGCGGGAGATACCAAGGATTTGGGCAGCCTTGGTCTTGTTGCCGCCGGATTCGCGCAACGCCCTGCGGATCATGTCGATCTCCATTTGCTGTATCGCCTCGGACAGGCGAAGCCCACCGTTCCCGTCTGTTGCAATAGCCTGCGGCTGAACGGGTTGTGCCACGAGTGGCTGGACCTCAACAGCTGAAGGCTCCTCATGCCGGTGTAGAATTGGCTGAGCGCAGAGTTCCACCGTCTCGGGAAGGAGTACGTGTGCCTGAGAGATGATGACTGCCCGGGCGATGACGTTTTCCAGCTCCCGGACATTTCCCGGCCACTCGTACGCAGTAAGGAGCCCCAGGGTCTGATCTGCAATCTCGGTCACATCCCGCCCGTACTTGGCCGCGTACTTCCTGAGGAAGTGGCGTGCGAGCAGCACAGTATCGCCGCGCCGGTCGCGCAGCGGGGGGAGCCGCAGCGTGATGACGTTGAGCCGGTAGAACAGGTCCTCGCGGAACTTGCGTTCTGACACCAGTTGGGTCAAGTCCTGGTTCGTAGCTGCAATGACCCGTGCTGACGACGTCAGGTGCTCCCGGCCACCGACGCGCTCGAAGCCTCCGTCCTGCAGGATGCGCAGGAGTTTGGCCTGAAGCGGCAGCGACATGTCGCCGATCTCGTCGAGAAAAATGGTGCCGCCGTCGCACAGCTCGAACTTCCCCAGCCGCTGCACCGTGGCGCCCGTGAACGAGCCTTTCTCATGCCCGAACAGCTCGCTTTCGATCAGGTTGTCGGGAATCGC
>JAPLGH010000016.1 GCA_026390285.1 Caldisericota bacterium | reverse complement strand
GTCGCCATCTGCATACGGGCGACGTCGAGAGCTGTCATGAGGATGTACGAGGGCGACGAACTCTCCAGCATTGTGAGCGTGGCTCTTACCAGCTCCTTGTCCACGCGACGTGAGCCCAGGTGTAGCATGGACGTCTGAGTAAGGCCGGAGAGCGTCTTGTGCGTGCTCTGCACGACCATGTCGGCGCCCGCATCGACAGCGCTCTTGGGGAGGTCCGGGTGAAAATGGAAGTGTGATCCGTGCGCCTCGTCGACCAGAATACGGCGTCCTGTGGCGTGAGCTTTCTGAACGTAGTAGTCGATGTCCGAACTGATGCCAAAATAGTTCGGATTGGTCACGAAGACGGTCTTGGCTTCAGGATGGTCGCGGAGCACGCGTGCGAACGTCTTCTTGGATGGGAATGTCTGAAACTGCAACAGACGGTCTTCTTCAGCCTCGAGGTAGATAGGACGCAATTCGTTGAGAATGAGTGCCCCATACATGGAACGGTGAGAATTGCGCTGCACGATGACGCGGTCGTAGGGATCGCAGGTCGACAGGATCATAGCCTGGTTTCCGACCGTCGAACCGTTGATCAGAAAGAATGACTCGATGGCGCCATATGCTTCGGCAGCCAGTTCCTGCGCCTCCTTGACCACGCCGATGGGGCGATGGAGGTAGTCGAGCCCTTCGACCTCTGTCAGGTCAGAAAGGAACACATTCTCTCCCCAAAACTCCTTGAGGCGGGGATGAATTCCCTGGCCAGCCATATGCCCCGGCATGTGGAGGCCGGCGCGGTGCTTGCCGATGTATGACTGGACAGCATCGAAAAATGGGGTACGAGTCTGGTCTCTCATGGAGAAGAGTGTACCGGCAGGCCCCGTGCTGTCAACGCACGAGGGTGAATTCTGAAGCTTGGTGCCACCTTGTTCAGAAGGTCTGTCCAGGTTCCAGGACCATGCAACGAGCGCTTGTGGAGGACTCTACCTTCTGCTTGAACGCCTGGGCGTCGGCGGCGATGACGGGGAAGGTGCCGTAATGCATGGGGATCACAGTGCGCGGGGAAAGCATCCTGACAGCTTCTACGGCATCGTCGATGCCCATCGTAAAATTGCCGCCGATGGGGAGAAGCGCAATGTCCAGCGGGTGAAGGCGGCCGATGAGTTCCATGTCGAGAAACACGCCGGTGTCGCCTGCGTGGTAGGTCGTCCGCTCTCTGGTCTTAATGACAAAGCCGCAGGGATTTCCTGTGTAGATGAGGTGGCCGTTCTCCAGCACGGAGGAGCCGTGGAGAGCCTGAGTCAGGAAGAGCTCACCAAATGGGAAGACGTGGTTGCCACCGATATGCATGGGATGCACATTTGCTACCCCTTTGTCAGCAAGGTAGGTGATGAGTTCTGCTGGGCCGATGACGGTCGCCCCGCTGCGTCGTGCGATGCTGATGGTATCGCCGAGGTGATCGGAATGGCCATGTGTCACGAGGATATAGGCAGGATGGACATCGTCGGGACCGAGGGACGCGCGAGGGTTGCCTGAGAGGAACGGGTCGATAAGGATGTCTCCGGCCTCCGTGGTGATCAGAAAGGCTGAATGGCCAAGATACGTAAGCTGTTCATGCGTCATAGTGTTGTATACCTCCACCTGAGTCTATCTTACAGAGCATGCCGGTCAAGCGTCGGCCGATCTTTCAGGGTGAGACTTGCAATTGCATGGAATGTGGTAAGATATGTCAAGTACTTCGTTTTGCGATAGTTCGCGCGCTGCCAACACCCGCATCGAGGAATTGCAGTTGCGCCGGGGGAAGAAGACGTGACCAACAGAGTGACAGTCAGCGTTCCTGCAACCACCGCTAACCTGGGACCAGGGTTTGACGTTTTTGGGCTGGCCCTCGAGATGCGCAGTACGTATACCGTCGAGGTGCTCTCTCCCGAGGAGAAGTGGAGCGTCTACTTCGAAGGCACGGGCGCGGACGTCCTCAACGAAAAGGGCTTCAAGTTTGTCAGCGAGGTTATGGACTACTTCGAGCGTGCCGAGTCGGTGCACCTGCCGCCGCTGCGCATCAACGTTCATACCGGCATTCCTCTGACGCGTGGCCTGGGATCCAGCGCCAGCGCCATCGTGGGGCTCCTGTCGTGCTTCGAGGTCCTGATGAACGAGCACTTCGATACTGGCAAAGTCCTCAAGTACGCCATTGCCATCGAAGGGCACCCCGACAATGTCACCGCATCGCTGGTTGGCGGGTTCACGATCGCTGCCAGTGACAGGAGCGACGTGGCCTACATGAAGGTCATCCCTC
>JAPLGH010000186.1 GCA_026390285.1 Caldisericota bacterium | reverse complement strand
CCACTGACTATTTCGGCGTGCCGGCCTACCTGTCGCAGAGTGGCCAGCTTTACAACGAGGCAACGGCCTTGGCTTTTGGGAAAGTCTATTGTTTTGGCCCGGCGTTTCGCGCCGAAAAATCAAAAACTCGACGGCACCTGACGGAATTCTGGATGGTCGAGCCCGAAATGGCCTACTGCGATTGGTCGCAGAACTGCGATGTCCAGGAGCAATTCGTTACGTATATCGTGCAGCAGGTGCTGGAGAAGCGCAAAGAAGAGCTTGTCATAATCGAGCGGGACATTTCTCCGCTCGAGAAGATAGCGACGCCGTTTCCACGTATCTCCTACGATGAGGCCGTGAAGCTCCTGCAGCAGGCTGGTTCGCCGATACAGTGGGGCGATGATTTCGGGGGGGACGAGGAGACGCTCATCTCGAACCAGTTCGAACGGCCTGTCTTCGTGCACAGCTACCCCAAGTCATTCAAGGCGTTCTACATGAAGACAAATCCCACCAATCCGCAGACGGTCCTATGTGCGGACCTGCTGGCTCCGGAGGGCTACGGCGAGATCATCGGAGGCGGGCAGCGTGAAGATGACTACGAGTTGCTTCTTGGACGGGTCCATGCTGAGGGGCTTACGGAAGCAGACTATCAGTGGTACCTGGACCTCCGTAAGTATGGATCGGTCCCGCACAGCGGGTTTGGTCTTGGCGTCGAGAGGACAGTGGCCTGGATCTGCAAGCTGCCGCACGTGAGGGAAACGGTCCCGTTTCCCCGGTTGCTCGAGAAGATCTATCCATAGTTCGGGAGCAATGACCGCAGCCAAAGGATATGCATCGCAGTCCAACGACCTCTCGGTGACTGAGGGTCTCACAAGCCTCAGGGGCAAGAAGCCGTCATCGTTGTATGTCTTCGCTCCCGGAGACGACTATTTCGTTCCACAGGTGAAGGAGGCAGCGCGCCTACTGGTAGCGCAAGCTTTCCGAGCCTTCGACTATGCCGAGTTCGAGGGCAGCGAGGACAATGTAGACGTCATCCGCGAGTTCCTCGGTAGCGAGAGCTTCGGGTCCGGGCGTAAAGTCCTCATCATCAACGGTCTCGAAGACAAAGGGGCCAGGCGTCTGGGAACCATGGTTCCCCTGTTTCTGTCTGGGAGCACCACCACTATCATATTTGCGGATCCCGCCAAGGTCCCTCAAGAGCTGCTGAAAAAGGCGTATGTAGTGACTAGCTACGCCGTTCCCCTGACGGCAGTACGCTCCTGGATCAAGAAAAGGTTCGATGGGCGAGCAATAGATGACCAGGCGGTTCATGAGCTCATGGAGCGGACGGCAAGCAGCTTCTTCCTTATGCGAAGCGAAATCGACAGACTCCTTGCATATACGGGCGCCGCTGTCACGGTTGCCGATGTCCGTGAGGTCGTGCCTCGGTGCCACATTGCGGCGGCTGCTGACCTCGTCGAGGCCATCTCTCTCAGGAAATACGACCGTGCGGTGGTGGCTCTCTATGACCTTTCGGCTTCGGGGGCGGCTGACACGACCATCCTCTATGCTGTGGAACTCGGGTTTGTGCGGTTGTTGAACGAGAAGCTTGTTTCGAAGTCAAACCGGCCCAAGGCTGACCTGAGGGCCTGGTGTCTGCGCACCCAGCATCAATACCTCGACGACTACACGCTTGGTGCTCTCCTGACTGCAGCAAGGCACATCAGGCTGCGTGAACTTGAGGCCATGCTGGAGCGCCTCGAGGAAATTGAGTACGAAACGAAAAAAGGGCTCGCCAGCAGCGCGCTGGTGGCCCTTGAACGGTTGCTTTCAGTAGTAGCTCTTACGACGCAGTAGCCTTGGTAGTAACCTTGGCGGCATTCGCCTTCTTCATCAGGCGAGACTTCTTACGGGCAGCCGTATTCCTGTGGACAATACCCTTCTGAGCAAGTTTGTCTAGTTGTTTCACGGCGTCGACAACTTTCTCGGGGGCGTAGTCAGACTTGCGAGCCATATCCAGGGCAAGTTTTGTCTTGGCCGTATGTTCGGTATTGTATGCTGTCCGCGTCTTGGTCCTGCGGACGTCTTTAATAGAAGCTTTCTTTATTGGCATAAAACTCTCCTTTGTCTCTTCGAAACCTATCATGTTTACTGTACCCATTTTTCTGGTGATGTCAATGATTGACGGGCCCTTGCGTACCTGATGAATGGGCAATCCTGTTCGTCTTGTTGCGGACTGAAGGATTCCTATACTGTAAACGGACTGACATGGGTCTCTTGACGCGAGACGCAACGCGTGCAGGAGGTTGACTTTTGCCCATGCTGTTATAGAATTCACATGGTTTATCCGAGTTCGAACGTGTCTGAATGATGGCACCTGATGAGTCTGTTGGTTTGACGGACGCCGACAGTTGACACCGTTGTGCCTTGGTGTCGTGGGGGAAGGAGATAATATGGAGCGTTTCTTGCCCGAATCGGTCGATGACCTGGTCGTGGCAGCGAGGAACCTGAGGAGTGTCGACAAGTCATGAAGGTGGAGTCGCTGATGGGCCTCGGGTTTTGCAGGAGAATGCCAGGAGGGCGCACGTGTCACTCATGAACCTTGTTGTCCTTGCAGGAGGCCGTAGTCAGCGGATGGGATTGCCGAAGTACTGTCTTTCTCTCGCAGGTATCCCCCTCTATGAGTATCCCTTGCGTCGCCTATGCGCACTGTATGAGCGCTGCATCGTCGTTGAGAACAAGGGCCTCATACCCGCAAGTGGCAATCCGGAGCGACTAGTTGTCGGAGACGTCGTTGCTGATGCAGGGCCCCTGGGCGGCATCTACTCTGGACTCAGGGCATCAGACGCGCCATTGAATATGGTGGTCGGTGCTGACATGCCGTTTGTCTCCCCTGCACTGGCTCAGGCGATGGGAAGACGCGCGCGCGCCCAGGAACTGGATATCCTTGTTCCGAACATCGATGGTCTTCTTGAACCGCTGTTCTCCATTTTTTCTTCTCGGGTTGTTACTGTCGCTGCCGAACTTCTGGCATCGGGGACCCATTCTGTTCGGGAACTCTTTCGCAATAAATCGTTGCACATCGGCTTCATTGACCGGGCTTACTGCGAGCAATACGACAAACGGTTATTGTCTTTCTTCAATGTGAACACACCGGACGATCTCATTATGGCACGGCTGATGATGCGTGCGGGTGAAAAGTCGATAGAGGAGGAACGGGTATGCGGATGAACCT
>JAPLGH010000132.1 GCA_026390285.1 Caldisericota bacterium | reverse complement strand
TGACTGACCCTCAGGCGCAACTGCTGCTCCTGGAGTTCCTGCGTGGACAGGAGGGCGATGTTGTCCAGGACAGCGGACGTGGATTCGGACAGGAGAGCAGGCGAAGGAGCTGATGGAAACGAAATACGGATTGGAAGACATATCACAAGCGACTATTTCGCGCATGGCTACGTATCTGCGCTGCCTCACGTATCTTGAACAGCAAGGCACACCGACACTTTCGTCGCGGGAATTGGCATCGCTGACCGGAGCGAGCGCCGAACAGGTCAGACAGGACCTGTCGGTGTTTGGCCGATTTGGCAAGCGAGGCACCGGGTACGATGTCGTCGGACTGAAGACCGAAGTCGAGGCCATCTTCGGGCGTGGCGTGGAACAGTGGAAGTGCTGTATCGTGGGGGTGGGTTCACTCGGCACAGCACTCATTGAAAGTCGGATGGTTCAGAAGTGGGGATTCAAGTATGTTGCGGCGTTTGACACGGATCCGCACAAGATCGGGACCCGTGTAGAGCGCATTCCTGTGTACTCCCTTGATGAGTTGAAGACTGTTGTTCGCCGCGAACGCATCGCCATCGGGGTTATTGCCGTTCCTGCGTCCAGTGCTCGAACGGCAGCCCGAATCCTCTGTGAGGCAGGCATTCGTGGCATCCTCAACTTCGCCCCACAGAGTATCAAGGTATCTGAGAAGATCCCGGTGTTGTCAGTTGACCTGTCGCAGGAGTTCCTCAAGCTTTCGTTCTATATCCAGAGAGCGGAACAGCGGGCACGCGACGAGCAGGCCCAGATCGACACGGCGTCACACAGCGAGTAGCAGCGCCTTTAGGGTACTACTCGTTCAGGGTGTGAGTAGACATTCAGGCGACCGGCCCGCACGAATGCGACGACGGTAGTCCCGACCCTTTCTGCAAGAGCAATCGCCTGAGCGGTCGTGGCGCTCCTCGAGGCCAGGACCGGTATCCCGACACGGGCCGCCTGGGCGACTGCCTGTGCTGGAATACGCCCTGTGCCCATCAGGACTGCCTCTCTCAGATTCCAGGAGTGCATCAGGGCGTGCCCGATGACCTTGTCGAGTGCTGTGTGACGGCTAATGTCCTCACAGCAGAAGACATGTTCGCCCTGTGCCACAAGGGCTGCGTGAACGCCTCCGGTATTCCTCCAGTGAAGCGCGCTTCGCTGCATCTCCTCAGCCAGATCCTGAATCCACGAAGCTGACACGGTGAATCCGGGAGAAACAGCCATATCTTCAGTCAGAATGTCTCCCGAAATGCAGTCGATGTCGACCGAAGTCGGCGCCCCTGGTCCCGCGGCATCAGAGGAGACGGTAAGAAAGGCCGAACGTTCTTCGACGGTGACCGCGAGGACCTGAGCGGGTCGAGCCCAGCCTTCAGAAACAGCGTGCCCAACCGCGGCTGCATCAACCAAGTCACCGGAGCTCGCGAGGCGCACAGCCCGAGTGCCGTTGACGTAAATGGTCAGGGCACGTTCTTCGGTGACCTCGTCCTCGCATTTGGTGGCCATGCCGTTGCGATCGTATTTCCAGATGGTCGTCATCATCGGTTGTTACCTCCCAAAGCCCAGTCTATTATAGGTCGGTTGCCGTTGGATGCCAGAGACCAACGTGGGCTCTGAGCCTGCTTGGATGTTGCATTTTCGGAGCCACGAAGGTATGATACATACGATTATCAGCGCTGTTTGCGAGGAGGCCCGCATGGGCAGAATCACTCAGTACTATCATGCAACATCCTTGGAGGATGCTTTCGCCAAAGCGAAGCAGCTCGGTTCCGCTGCCGCGTATGTTGGCGGTGGCGTCGAACTGGTCCTTCGCCGGAACCCGGAGATCACGACCCTGATCGATCTGTCGCGCTGTGGTCTCGATTACGTTACAGCGGTCGGGGAAGGGATCGAAATCGGTTCTCAGACCACACTTACGACGATCAATCACAGCGCAGACATCAGGCAGTATGCTGGGGGTTCGCTCGCTTGGTGGGCGGGCCATATCGCCCATAACAACCTGCGGGACATGATCACTGTCGGCGGAGTCATTGGGCGCAACCAGCCGTGGAACGACGTCGTGCCCCATCTCGTTGCCCTGGGTGCACAGGTGCGACTGTTTGACGGTGCGGAGCGTATCACGCCTCTGTCAGCCTATATTGAAGCGAAGCAGCCGGGGGCGATCATCAAGGGGGTCCTGTTGCCAGCTGGGAATGCTGGCTCGAGGGGATTCCTATGGCGGTTCACACGTACCCAGCAGGATATTTCGACGCTGCACTTCTCAGCGCTTGTCAGCTATGACGGCAAGGTCATGACGGCGGCCAACCTGGTCTTCGCCGGGCGTCCGGGCCATGCCGCTCTCTACCCCCGACTATCTGAAGAGCTTGTTGGAAAGTCGTTGTCGCATGAAACGTTCGCGAGAGTGGCGGAGATGGCTCCCGACCTCGTCGAGGTCGGCACTGACCTTCGTGCGACGGGCGAGTTCCGGCGTGAGCTGGTGCGGGCGGCTATCCTCAACCTGGAAGAGCACATGACGGGAGTGGCACAATGACTATTTCGATAATGGTGAATACCGTTGAGCGTTCCTTTGATGTTCAGCCGGATGAGGTCCTGCTCGATGTCCTGCGGCGCGAGGGCTACCTCGAGGTGAAGGGCAGCTGCCACTCGGGAGACTGTGGCGCGTGCACCGTCTTGCTGGACGGGCGTCCTGTCGCTTCATGCCTGATACTGTCCGCCAAAGCCGACGGGCACGCCGTAACGACCGTGCGCGGCATTGGGGATCAAGCTCACCCTCACATCATCCAGGAGTCGTTTGTGAAGAACGGCGCCGTCCAGTGTGGATACTGCGTGCCTGGTGCCATCACGTCTGCCAAGGCGTTGCTGGACGAAAATCCTGATCCCACCGAAGAAGAAATCCGGTTGGCGATGGACAGCAACTACTGTCGCTGCACTGGGTACGAACAGCAGGTTGAGGCAGTCCTCGATGCCGCGGCGCAGCTCCGGAAGGGAGACAAGAAATGAGCATCGAGAGAAAGGGTTTCCGTCACCTGACCGAAGGGTCGTATCCAGCGACGCGTGTAGTCGGCAAGTCCGTCGACAAGGTCGATGGCTACGCTCTGGTCAGCGGAGCCCCGATGTATACGGACGATATCGCAGCACGCGATTTTCCGAACCGTCTGCATGGTAGGATCCTGACCAGTCCGATCGCGAATGGCGCTATTGACTCGATCGATACCAGCGCTGCAGAGGCACTGCCTGGTGTCCGTCTCATACTGACCTGGAAGAATACGCCGCGTACGTTCTACACGACGGCGGGACAGGGTTGGCCGGAGCCTTCGCCCTACGACAACCAGATGTTCACGGAGCGCGTGCGCTTCGTGGGTGACCGTGTGGCTGCTGTCTTTGCGGACTCCAAGGATATTGCAGAACAGGCGCTCAGGCTTGTCAAGGTGAGCTTCAAGGAAGAGCCTGCTGTTCTTGACGCCGACGATGCGATGAAGCCGGGAGCTCCGATCGTCCATCCGGAGGATCCGAAGGGTGCCTATGATTCGGCGCACAACATTGCAGCACACGTGGACATCAACGTTGGTGACGTCGACAAGGCATTGGCGGAATCCGAGGTGACCATTTCTGAGACGTTCCAGACGCACTATGCTCAGCACACTCCGATGGAGACGCATACGGCATTCGCCTATACGGATGACATGGGGAAGATCGTCATCGTGTCAAGCACACAGGTTCCCTGGCACGCACGCCGCATCGTCTCGAGGGTTCTTGACATTCCCATGAGCAAGTTGCGTGTCGTCAAGCCTCGAATCGGCGGTGGTTATGGCACCAAGCAGGAGATACTCATTGACGACCTTGTGGCCTACGGAACCATCAAAACGGGGCTTCCGTGCGAGATCGAGCTGACTCGCAAAGAGGAGTTCGTCTCCGCCAGGACCCGTCACCCGATGAAGATCGACATGAGCATCGGCTGTGACAAGCAGGGTCACTTCAGAGCTCTCAAGATGTATGTTCTCAGCAACACAGGGGCTTATGGCAGTCACAGCCTCACGGTCATGTCCAACACCGGCAGCAAGACACTGCCGCTCTACAACAAGGCGACTGACGTCCGGTTCTTCGGCGATGCAGTCTATACGAACCTTCCCGTGTCCGGAGCGTACCGTGGCTACGGAGCGACCCAGGGATACGCTGCCCTCGAGTGCACGATCGACGATCTGGCCGCCAAACTGGGCATGGATCCCATCGAATTGCGGAAGAAAAACATGATCAGAGTCGGGGAAGGTTCGCCGATCTTTGAAGCTCTCGGCGAAGGCCGTCAGGGAGTCGCCCAGACGATCAAAAGCAGTTCGCTGCCGACGCTTCTCGATCTCGGGGCTGAGGCCATCGGCTGGCAAGAGAAACGCGGCAAGCGCACGCGCAACGGTCACAAGGTCCGTGGCGTCGGAATGTCGATGCATATGCAGGGCTCCGGTATCCCACTCATCGATATGGCTTCTGCTTCCATCAAGCTCAATGAGGACGGGAGCTACTTCTTGACCATGGGTGCCACGGACATCGGCACGGGTTCCGACACCATTCTGTCTCAGATGGCGGCCGAAGTCCTGGGAGTCACGATGGACAAAATCAGCGCTCTCTCCAGCGACACTGATCTGACACCGTTCGATGTCGGGGCCTATGCCTCCTCGACTACGTTTGTCTCAGGTGGCGCCGTCGTCAAGGCGGCCAAGGCGGTTCGGAACCAGGTCTTTGCCGTTGCCGCGGAGATGCTTCACGAGGATCTCGACGCCAATCTCGTCACGGCCGAACCCAAGGTCGAGTGGGACAACACCCAGGCGGATCCTATCCTGTCCTTCTATCGTATGGAGGATGGAAACGTCGTGTCGGTGCGGAGCGGGAAGAAGGTTTCTGTGTCCGACATTGCTTATCGTGCCTACTATGAGGTCAATCAGAGGCAGATCGCAACAACGCAGTCGTTCGTGTCCCCATACTCCCCCCCGCCCTTTGCAGCGCATTTTGTAGAGATCGAAGTGGACGAGCTCACGGGAAAGGTCGAGGTTCTCAAGTATGTGGCAGCCGTCGACTGTGGCGTGCCCATCAACCCCGACCTGGTGCGCGGGCAGATCATGGGAGCGGTAGCAAATGGTATAGGATTTGCGCTGACGGAGGAGTACCATTTTGGGTCCCACGGCAACATGACCAATTCCTCGTTGTTCGACTACAAGATTCTGTCTCGCCGCGACATGCCGCCGACCGAGGTCATTCTCGTCGACACCTACGAGCCGACTGGGCCGTGGGGCGCCAAATCGGTGGCCGAGATCGGCATTAATGGTGCTATCCCTGCGATCGGGAATGCTATCTTCGATGCGACAGGGATTCGGCTCCATCGCACGCCGTATACGCCGGAGAGAGTGCTGGCCGCACTGCGCAGCAAGAGCGCCTGACCAGGGCTTGGAAACAAGAACACGAAAGGGACGCCCTCTCAGGCGCCCCTTTTCCATGATTGTGACTGGCTTGCGTTACACTGCAGCAGGTGGCTGGCTCGCAAACGCCTCGGCGATACCCACGATGACCTGTACAGATTTCTCCATGGACTGGACGACGACGTACTCAAGGGGGCCGTGGTAATTGCGGCCGCCGGTGAACAAGTTGGGGCAGGGAAGACCCATATAGCTCAGGCGTGAACCGTCGGTCCCGCCACGAACAGGCTTGACGAGGGGCACGATGCCCAGTTTCTCCATGACACTGCGGGCGGTGTCCACGAGGATCATGTTCTGCTCGATGACCTCGCTCATGTTGTAGTAGGAATCGCGCACGTGAACGGTGACCGTGTCCTCTCCGTACTTGGCGTTCAGGAAGTCGCAGACAGCATGCGCCATACTCTTCCGCTGCTCGAAGCGCTGCTTGTCATGGTCGCGGATGATGTACTTGGCTTCGGCTTTCTCGCACACGCCATTGATGCTGGTCAGGTGGAAGAAGCCTTCGCGCTTCTCAGTCGAGCGAGGAGTCTCGTCGGAGGGGAACAGCGTCGTCAGTTCCGCAACTATCAGAGCAGCATTCTTCATGATGCCTTTTGCCGCGCCCGGATGGATACTCTTCCCGGTGATCTCGAATTCCGCAGAGGCAGCATTGAAGTTCTCGTATTCCAAGCTGCCGAGCTCGTCGCCGTCGAGTGTATACGCATACTTGGCGCCGAACTTCGCCACGTCGAACCGGTCGACACCCTGGCCGACTTCCTCGTCCGGCGTGAAACCGACCTTGATGACGCCGTGCTTCACTTCGGGATGCGCCAGCAGGTACTCGATGGCAGTCATGATCTCCGCGATACCTGCTTTGTCGTCGGCTCCCAGCAAAGTCGTTCCATCCGCTACAATGAAGTCCTCGCCCTTGTGCAGCAGCATGTCCGGAAAGTCGACCGGGCTCAGGACCATGTTCTTGTCCACGTTGAGGACAATGTCCTGGCCGTCGTAGGCAGTGACGATACGCGCCTTCACACCCATGCCCGACGCGTCGGGAGACGTGTCCATATGCGCGAGGAATGCGATGACTGGAACCGTGTCCGAACTCTCGCAGTTGGCGGGAAGAGTCGCGGTGACATAGCCGTTCGGATCAACAGAAGAATCCTTCAAACCAAGTGCTTTCAGCTCTGCATCCAGTTCGTGGGCAAGGACGAGTTGTTTCTCAGTGCTGGGAAACGTGACGGAATGCTCGTCCGACTGCGTGTCGAATGACGTGTAGTGCAGGAATCGATCCACCAGGTTGTTCATTGACTCTCCCTTCTCGGGCGCATGGTTGCGCCCAGCATCTGATAGTGACTGACTCACTTGCTTGAGCTTCTCCAGTGCGGCCAACGGGTCATCGATGCTGGATACCGCTGCCTCCATCGGACACGGTCCTGTGCCGGTCCTGTTGAGCACATCGACGACGACTGCGTCGCAACCGAATGGAATATCGGCTGCGCGCAGGACGTCCTGTGCGCCAGTGCTCATCGTCAGGGCGAATACCGACCGGGGGCGCAGCAGGGTGAACAGCAATGCGGCCGCTCGTCCCACCAGTTTGTCTCCCCAGTCGAGAGGACCGTGACTGGCCACACGTTCCTCTTCCAGTGCTGTGAGGAGCGCACTGATCCCTCTGCCCGTCAGCTTGTAAACAAGTTCCCCGTCCCCGGTGGCACAGAGAGTCACGTCGCCCGACCTGATAGTTGTCCGTACGAGTTCTTCGTTTTCCGTCATGAGCTCCTCGTTTCGCTGCCTTGGGGGCGGCAGTGTCCATTGTATCCGAAATCGTTCGGTCGCATAGATCACCGGATGCATGACCGGTATCACGATGTGCGGGTTGACGCTGCACCCTCTCGAGTATACTGAGGGTTGTCTTGT
>JAPLGH010000117.1 GCA_026390285.1 Caldisericota bacterium | reverse complement strand
GGTCTATCAGGCGCGTGCCGTCGACCTTGCTGTGCCTCTTGCCGACCCGGAGTCCGAACCCCGCGTCTTCTTCGTGGCTCGGGTGTAGCGAACCCGTCCTGGCACAGGGCCGGTTCCGCTATACCCGGACTGTCGTCAGTCTTCGTGCGTGACCGTGCGCGGAGTCTCCGGAGTTCGGAACGTGGTGTCCGACCCTGCGATGAGACTGCCGTCCGGCGCGACTCGCACAAGACGGGCGTGATACGTGGTGCCTGGTTTGAGCCCGATGACTGCAAAGTCGACATTGCAGGTCATGTTTCCGAGAAGTGGCCCCTGCTTGTCCGTGGCCTCGTTGTAGATCTCGGAGACACCATATTCGAAGAACCAGAGTGCCGGCCGTCCATCGGGCTTGATGATGCCGTTCAGCACAGCTGACGTCGACGTCACCGATGACGGAACCCTCGTCGTGACGAGGCTCCCGGACTCGACTGGTTTGGATTGAGGGTCAGGGATCGTGGCGGGGACCGAACTCCTTGTCGTCACGGCAGGTTGGGCCACAACGGCCGTTTTCGCCGGAGTTGCAGGCTGGGGAGCCGCTGCGACGGTGATCGGAGACTTGACGATGTGGTAGTACTTGACGTACGTCCAGCCGCTGAACAGCCAGCCGATTGTGGTCCGCAGCCGGTCATATGTGTGGGCGTTGAAGAGGGGCTGGCCGTTGGACTGCTTGGCCGAGACGAACACGGCGTGACGCAAGCCCAGCCAATTGCCAAAAATGGCCACATCGCCAGGTTGCAGACCAGTCGGCGCAAGCGAACCTGGGGATTTCTTCCAGACAGTGGCTTTGAGGGTGTTTGTCAGGAAGGCGTCCAGACTCGTGCACTGCGCGATGCTTCCGTTCTTGTCGGCTGAGGAGCTTGCGCTCAGGCTGAGACCACCTGCGATCAGGCACTGAGACACATAGTTGGCACAGTCATTGAAACCGTAGCTCTGGAACTTGGGATTGCGCTTGTTCCACCACTGGTCGGCATACTGGATAGCTTTGAGAGGGTTGTACGTCGCAGCGCCGACGCGTGGGGCGTGAGAAAGAACGACCAGGGACGCTGTCGCCACCATGATGGTCAGAACAACGATGATCTGCCTTCTACGGCATCTATCTGCTTTCGAGTCTGTCACTGGACAACTCCTTTCTTCCCGTCGTGCTGGACGGGATGGCCAGACAAGGGGTACCCTTCCCTTCTGCCGAGTCCATTAAAGCCGAGCAGGGGTGTCTTGTCAAGAGTGCAAGATCATAGCCTCTCTCTTATGCCGCTAATGAAGGAGATTCCGAAGCGTGTCGACCAGGAGAAGGACGTTGAAACCGCTGACGACGAGGGTCGTCGTCCACAGGAGGAAACGGTCGACCACAGTGTTGACGTACTTTCCCATCACGCGCGGGTTTGAGGTCAGCAGGATCTGCAGGACGATCGTCCATGGCAGCTGAATGGAGAGCGCTATCTGGCTGACAATCAGGCCCTTGAACGGGTTCGTGATCACCAGCGCGATCGCCAGAGCCCCAAGCAGCGTTATGATGATGCCCAGCCTGGTGTGGTTGTCCGATGGGTCATAGGGTTCCCCCGTCATGCCGGCAACAATACTGCCGCCTGCCATGCCCGCAGTGACCGAAGACGAGAGGCCTGCCATGAGCAGCGCTCCACCGAAGACGATGGCTGCTGCAGGGCCCAGCATCGGGCGCAGCATGGCCTGGGCCTGCCCGAGTTCTGTGACGGCGGTTCTGCCGGCGAAAAAGGTCGCTGCAGCGAGGATGATCATGGAGCTGTTGATGGCCCAGCCAATAACCATGGAGTTCAGTGTGTCCACGAACTCAAACCGGAGCTGCTTTTCTATGATGTCCGTGCCCTTCTGGTTCAGCTGGCGGCTCTGGATGATCTCGCTGTGCAGGAAGAGGTTGTGCGGCATGACGACGGCGCCGAGGACACTCATGATGACGGGAATGGAGCCCAGAGGCATGGCGGGGGTAACCCACCCGCTCGCGGCCTCTGCCCACGGGATGTGCACGAGCGACAACTCGTAGAGGAAAGAAAGTCCTATCAGCGACACGAATGCGATGATAAGCTTCTCGATCCGCCGGTAGCCGTTGCTGAGAAGGAGCCAGATGACAGCGGCTGACACCGCAATGGCACCGATGCGCAGTGGCAGTTTGAACAGCAGGTTGAGACCGATGGCGGCTCCCATGATCTCTGCAAGGGCGGTGGAGACTGACGCGGCAACGGCAGAGCCCAGAACGAGACGGGCGAAGCGGGGACGCATGAACTTCGTGGCTGCCTCGGAGATGCACAGTCCCGTAACGATGCCCAGGTGGGCGGCATTGTGCTGGAGGAGGATGAGCATCAGCGTCGACAGTGTCACCATCCACAGGAGGCGATAGCCATAGAGCGAACCTGCAGCCACATTCGACGCCCAGTTGCCGGGGTCGATGAAGCCGACGGTGACGAGAAAGCCCGGACCAATGTACTTCAGGAGATCCAGTGCCTGAAGGCGTGGCTTGTGATCCTTGAATGATTTCTGGATCCGGGTGCGAAGATTCATGAGCTGAGTATAGGTGGTCCAGGCATGTCATCAAGCGTCTGCGGGCAAATCTGCGCAGTCCCTCTTGAAATTGTGGTTGCAACGCAATTGACAACTCATATAATGATACGGTCTACAGCAGGACATTCGAACGAGTACCCCAGTTGCGGGGCGCGTCATGGCCATAATGGCTCACCTTTCCGGCTGTCTGGTCTCTGAATTGAGTGGAGGTTTCAATGCGTATCAGGATCGAAGTACAGAGCGCTCTCGACAAGTTCATTTTGCCTCAGGGGTACAACCCCTACGTGCAGGGACTTATCAATGCGTG
>JAPLGH010000013.1 GCA_026390285.1 Caldisericota bacterium | reverse complement strand
GTTCCGTGGAACCGTCGACGGCAAGGAAGTCAACAACAAGCAGATCGAGGAGATCCTTCGGTCCAGCACCGACAATGACCTTCGCAAGAAGGCATGGCTCGCCAGCAAGCAGGTGGGCGCCGTGCTCGAGCCCGGCCTCATGGACCTCATCAAGCTCCGTAACGAGTCGGCCGTCAAGCTCGGGTACGCCAACTACTATGAGATGTCCATCCAGCTTCAGGAGTTCGACGGCACATGGCTCAAACAGACGCTCGAGAGCTACCGCGACCAGACCGATACCCTGTTCCGCCGCGTCAAGGATTCCATCGACCAGGCTGTCGGACAGCGGCTGGGGGTCGACCCCTCCCAGCTGATGCCCTGGCACATGAGCGACATGTTCTTCCAAGAGGCGCCCCGCACCTCAGATGTGGATCTCGGCGTGTACTTCGAGGGCAAGGGCAACCATGTCGTCGAGGAACTTGCAACGGCAACCTATGATGCGATCGGGCTGGACATCCGCGACATTATTGCACGCAGCGACCTCTACGAGCGGGCGGGCAAGGACCAGCACGCCTTCTGCATGCACCTCGACAACAAAGGCGACGTCCGCGTCCTGGCCAACCTGCGGCCCAACGAGACCGAAATGGAGACTCTCCTCCACGAAATGGGCCACGCGTGCTACGACAAGTACACCGACATGACGCTTCCCGAGGTCCTGCGCCAACCTGCACACATCTTCACGACCGAGGCCGTCGCCATGTTCTTCGGGCGCATGGCCCGCGACCCCAAGTGGTACAAGCAGATGGTGGGCATCGACGACGCCAACCTCCAGAAGCTTCGGGCAGACCTGCCGATCGCCATCCGCAACCAGATGCTGGTCGCGACGCGGTGGATCACCCACTTTGCGCTCTTCGAGCGCGAGCTGTACCGCACCGAGAAGAGCGACAGCCGACTCTGGTACCAGGGCGTCCAGAACATCCAGTACCTCAACGCCCCCGAAGAGCGGTTTGAGAAGCCTGACTGGGCAGCCAAGTACCACTTCGCCATGGCGCCCGTCTACTACCACAACTACCTGCTGGGCGAGATGCTCGCCTCCCAGTTCGACCACACCCTGCGCGCCAAAGCCGACGGCAAGGTCCTGACGCCCGAAGGTGGCCGCTGGTTCGTGGGCAACGTCTTCACCCCCGGCGCCAAGTACTCATGGAACACCATGATCGAACACGCCACCGGCGAGCGGCTTAACCCATCCTACCTGGTGCAGCAGTTCAACTACTGACGACAAACGAAACAGGGCCCGGGAACCTCTGCCCGGCCCACAAGGTGCATAGCGACCGGCAACCCTGCTCTTCCTTCTGCGGCGCCATGTTACAACAACTACGACTGTCCCCTGTTACACGACTGTCCCCTGTTACAACAACTACGGCTGTCCCCTGTTACACCCTGGTACGAGCTTCATTGAACCCATGCCATGCGGATGTTCCCGTCGACGGGTGTGACGATGACGTCGACGCGGTCACCATACACGTCGAGGAAGGTGACATGACCGCCGCCGGAAGCACCGGCCGGTCTCCCCATTTCGTTGAAGCTCATGGTGACAACGGGACTTACCATCGACGTCTGAATGCCAAACACTGCGGAAACAGGGTTCCTCTTGCCGACCGCGAGCGGAAACCCGGCGTACCGCGACAGCGACCTCTCCGTCCTGACCGTCCCCGGGGGTGCGTAGGACTTGGTGCCTTGTCTGAAGTAGTACCGGTTCTCGTTGGTCACGAACACGATGGTATAAAACGACTCATCCACTTCGGCGTTCATCTGCATGTTGCGAAGGTCTTGTACCAGCGTCATCCCGGCGAATCGGAGACGGACCCGCGCGACATACCTGTCCAGACGCGGCACGGCGATCGTTAGCAGAATCATCACAATCGCCATGGCAACGACCAGCTCCAACAGCGTGAACCCTTTTCTGCGCACAGGCTCCCCTTGTATCAAACGATTTCATCGTGAGTTTACCCTGAAGTGCGTGTCTGACAAGCGCTGTGGGCGGCAATGGAAAGAGCCCGGTCCTCGACTGGGCTACGCCAGGAGGCCGCACATGCGACGTACGCCTGCTTTCACTCCAGGCTGGGCGGCTCGACGACAGGCGGAACCTGGACGTTGCTTTCGGAGTGTTGGACCGTACAATAGAATTGCAGGGCCATTTGTTACTGTGAGGTGCTCATGAACGGCAAACGACTGGCAAACCGAATTGTCATGGAGTCTGAGAAGATGGGGGCCGAGGCGGTCAGATTGATCGACGTCAGGAAGCGGACCCCCTTCTTCGATTTCCTGGTTGTTGCCACGGTCGACAACACGGTTCTGGCCGATGCGTTGCTTCGCAAGGTGGGCAAGGCTGTCAAGCCGGATGACGGGGTCGCCACCTTTACCGAATCAACACCCGCTTCCGACTGGGTCGTGTGCGACTACGGTGACACCGTTTTCCACGTGTTCGTTGGTGCCGACGTCCGCAGGCGTTACAACCTTGAAGGCCTCTGGTCGCGGATATCCCGGCATCGCGCCAGGAGCACTCCAGGGCAGGACGCTGAAAGCTTGAAGGACCAGTAGCACTTGGCTGTTGCATTCTCCCGGTTCTGAATATACTTCCTTGTATACCCTCTGGGGTATGCAGAAGTGCCGGATTTATGAGCAGGGCGTTGAAGTCTGACGGAAATCGAACTGCAGAAGCACTGCGTGGTTTTCGGTTTCAGAGGCCAGGAGGGACTATGAGTGAATTTGAGTCGACAGGCATTGGGGATGCCGTCGAGAAAGAAGACATCCGAACAGATGTTGCGTATGATGTCGCCATCGTGGGAGCGGGTCCCGGAGGACTGACTGCAGCAATCTATGCCGGCAGAGCAAGGCTCAGCACGATCGTTCTGGAAAAACATTCGATTGGCGGGCTCATTACCGTTTCGGACTGGGTCGACAGTTTTCCCGGCTTCCCTGAAGGAATCTCAGGAGAAGACCTTGGCGAACGGTTCAGAAAACAGGCCGAGAGGTTCATCGGACAAATCTCCCTGAACGCCGTGACGAGCATCAGGAAGGAAGCCGGCCGATTCTACCTGGGTACGGAAAGAGGCGAGGTCAAGGCAAAATCCGTCGTCCTGTCCACCGGTTCAGAGCCTGTCAAGCTGCCGGTGCCCGAGGAAGAGAAGTTCAGGGGGAAGGGGATTTCCTACTGCGCTACCTGTGATGCTGCCTTCTTCAAGAACAAGATTGTCAGTGTGGTCGGCGGAGGGGATGCGGCACTCCATGAGGCCCTCTATCTGAGCAAGTTTGCAAGGAAAGTATTCCTGGTACATCGGAGAGGCGAGCTGAGGGCCGCACAAATGCTTCAGGAAGAAGTGTTCGCCAATCCTAGTATCGAGCTGAAGCTCAATGCCATCCCCGTCAACGTCCTTGGCGACAGGAAAGTCGAGGAGCTGGTCATCGAGAATGTCCAGACACACCAGCAGGAAACGCTGCACGTCGATGGGATCTTCGGGTCGATTGGAGAGAAACCCAATAGCGAGCTCGTCAAAGACCTCGTCGAATTGACGGACAAGGGCCTGATAAAGACCGACGCGAACAAGGAGACTTCCCTTAAGGGCCTCTTTGCCGTAGGGGATGTCACGGATACGCCCCTGAAACAGGTCATCACTGCCTGCGCCGACGGTGCCATTGCCGCTGTCAGCGCCGAACAATATATACGAAGTCTGGAGACGTGACGTCTGCTGGAGTCACGAGGAAAGTGTCACGACCCACAGGCAAAGGAAACGTGCGGACGACAGTGCAAGTGCATCACGATTCACTGAAGCGGATTGCAGCCGCCATGAACGAAGTTGCTGCTGACAACAGAGAAACAGACATAAGAAATAGCAGGAGGAACAAGAATGGCTTTGCTGAAGACTGAAGATGCTCAATTATGGCGAGATCGTTTTGCCGAGCATCTGGTCGCTCCGGTCACGCTCACGCTGATTACTGCGTCGGACACGGGAGTGACTTCCATTGCGCTGGATGGGACGCCGCCCCTGGTGAACGATGCCAACAGGCGATACCTTCCGCTGGCTCAGCAGTTTGGCATGGTGAACCCACTGATTCGTGCTGAAGTCATCGAGGCCGGCGAGTTTCCCGAAGTTGCCGACCAGTACTTGGTGAGTTCAGTACCCAAGAGCGTGATGAACGAAGACCGTGAGGTCATCGGTGCCCTGCCGGAGGCAGAGTATCTGAGGGAGTTTCTATCTTCTATTGGCCGTCCTGACTGAAGAACATCAGATCTGGAACTGCCAGATCAAGAAAGGGCCGGAGATATCTCCGGCCCTTTCTTGGTTGCTGCGGTTAAGGACAGCTGCTAGCCAAGGAGAAGGGCCAGGACTGCCTTCTGGATATGGAGCCTGTTCTCTGCCTGATCGAATACGACGCTTTGAGGGCCGTCCATGACTTCGTCGGTAATCTCTTCGCCACGGTGGGCCGGGAGGCAGTGTAGGACGATGGCATCGTTCTTGGCGTGCTTCATGAGATCTCCCGTGAGGGAGAAGGGGCGCATGACCTTTACGCGCTCCTCATGCTCTGCTTCCTGGCCCATGGATGCCCAGACGTCCGTATACACGGCGTCGACGTCCTGGACAGAAACAACAGGGTCGTTGGTCACGAACACGGTACTGCCGCTCTGCTTGGCAATCTCGGCCGCGGTCTTGAGAATGTCTTCCCTGGGCTCGAACCCCTTGGGCGAAGCGATGGCAATATTCATGCCAACGCGCGCGCATCCGAGCAGCAGAGAGTTGGCGACGTTGTTGCCGTCACCAACGTACGCGAGTCTGAGGCCCTTGAGGGCACCCTTCTTCTCCCGAATGGTCATGAGGTCTCCCAGGATCTGGCAGGGATGGCTCAGGTCGGACAGGGCGTTGATGATTGGAGAATCGCTGTTGGCAGCCAGATCGACGAGGTCCTGGTGCGCAAACACGCGGGCGACAATGCCCGCGACGTAGCGAGAGAGAACATGTGCGGTATCCGCGATGGTCTCACCCCGGTGCAGCTGCATGTCGTTTGCGTTGAGGTACAATGCGTGAGCTCCGAGTTCGAATGCAGCGACTTCGAAGGAAACCCTGGTGCGGGTCGAGGCCTTCTGGAAGATCATGGCAACAGATTTGCCCTCCAGGTAGTGCTCCTGCTTTCCCGCCATGGAATCC
>JAPLGH010000140.1 GCA_026390285.1 Caldisericota bacterium | reverse complement strand
GGCCCCGAGTCGTGCCAACAGGTACAGTGGATCGACAGATGACGAGATCCTCTCTCTTGAGAAGCTTTCCGAGCTCCGCACAGGCTCCCTGCAACACGCTCATGTCCAGGGCCCATGCATTGTCGATAGGGATGCCGACCGTGATAATGAAGGTTACTACATCTCTGGGAAGTTCGTCGAACTTGCTGGTGACGAACAGGCTGCCACTTCGAAGACACGTCCGCACAACGTCGTTGACCGGCACGCCGTCGAAGTCCTCCCGCATGCCAAGTGAAGATGTCTTGATCGATTCGATGCGACGAGGGTCGATATCGACGCCGGAGACTTGAAATCCATCCAGCGCATAGGTGAGTGCCAGAGGAAGGCCAACATAGCCGAGCCCGACCATTGCAAGCTTCTTTTCCATCTTCTCCTCCATATTCAGGACTGGGGATGTGCCAACGTGTCAAGCACGCGGTCGAATTCGGCGATCCGGAACGACCAGTCAAAACGTAGCGACGATTGCACGCGGTAGCGGCGAAGTTCGAGCGAGTCCGTATCGACGGCTTCTTGCACGGCCGAGACAAACTCCTGAGGAGTGGATGCGAGTCGGACCATGTCTTCGCCGAACACCCCCAGGGCATGGATGGTCGAAGAAACCACAGGCAGTCCAGCCGCAGCATATTCATAGAACTTCAGTGGGTCGACGCCCGCGGTCAGCGGCGATTCACGGAAGGGGATCAGCGCGACGTCGTATTGAGGGGCCACCTGCGCGATCGAAGTTTGGGAGAGGGTTCCCTTCAAGACAATATTGGTGTGAACGGCCAGTTCCCTGCGGACGGCCGGCAGTGCATCGCCAAAACAGTCGATCTCCCAGTCTGGATAGGCAGCTGCCACCGTGCCGACTACCCGTGCATCGAACCATTCGCGCATTGCTCCGACGTACAGGAGTTTGCGCTGCCTCGGCAGTGCTGTCAACGTGTCAAGCCACGCCGTGGCTGGCGTGGCAAACAGTCCGTGGTCCACACCATTCTGGATCAGGCTAAGCTTATCCTCGTGTGACGAAAACTTGGCGGCAATCGTTTCATTGGTAACGACCACTGCCGATGCGATGTCGGAAGTCCGGGCTTCCAGGGCATCGACGGTAGCCTTGTCGATCAGTCCGGGATAGGCACTGTGGTCGTCGACGCAGTCATAAACGACCGGAACACCGAGCAATTGAAGAGCCCTCGGCACAAACGGCAGATAGGTCAGGACAATGCCGACGTCTGCGGTCCAATCTCCGGGAAGGCTCCGAAGGTATTGGTAATAGGTGACCGAGTCGTGGTCTGCCACGCCTTCATACTTCTTGAAGTACGGAAGCCACGGCGTCGGCGACGCGGTCCATAGGTGGTCTCCCTGCTTGTGCGTCCCGGAACGCCATGCAGTCAACTTTGGCCACTGCTTCGGGCGTGCTGCTGCCAGCCAGGTCACCGGAGCCTCGACGTACAAGACATCGTAGCCCCGTTCGGCAAGTCGGAGAGCAAAGCGCTGTTTTCGGCTAGGGAAGGAGCGATAGTTGTTCGTGCTGAGGACGAGCGCCTTCATTCGCCTGCCTCAGGGACAGCGCCCAGGGCGAAAAGACTCCACATGAGAAGCGCTATTGCCCACGAGTCGAGAAGGTTGTCAGTGAACAGGTTGACCAGAAGTGCAAGAAGACCTGTCGATGCGAACAGCCAGAGCTTGTCCTTCGAGCGGAAGAAGCGCGTGACGAGCGAGGCAAAGGCACTCGACAACCACGACACATAGAGAGCAAAGCCAACCATGCCCGTCTCAGCAAGGACGCGAATCCATACGGAATCCATGGAGATGCCGGTGAAATAGCCATATTTCTGAGCGGCGGAACCTCCAAAGGTGCCAAAGCCGCTTCCAAGAAGAGGATGATCACTGAGATTCACAAACGCCTGCCTCCAGCGGAACAGGCGGCCAAGGTTGTTGCTCTTGTCGATATAGGTCGAACTCAGCAAGTTGGTCATGCGGAGTCGGAACGTCGGGACGACGATGAGAATACCAGCACCGGCAGCCGCAAACCCTGCTGCAAGCGCGGGGTTCAGGATAAGAAGCCCGACGAAGAACGACCCCGCGGCCGACAGCCATGCTGCGCGCGTCAGGGTGAGCAGGAATCCAGTACCCATGACCGCAACGCATCCTACTGCAATGACCCGCATATACCATGTCTTCCGCACGACGGCCATGTAGACGCCCAGAGGGATGATGGTTTCGAGGTAGGCAGCAAGAACATTTGGGCTGCCGAAAAGGGAGAACGCCCGAGTGGTGATGATCCCGCTTTCAGTGTCCTTGTCAAGCCACTGAGGCGGTACCGGCACCTTCCGGACATATTGATAGACCCCGATGAATGCGATCAGAGTGGCACTCAGCACAAGGTGTGGAACCAGTTCACGGAAAAGAGCGGCGGCATCTCCGTCAACCAGAAGCCAAAGGATGACGAAGGCCATGAATGGTTCAAAGGCCAGCCGCGCTTCATGAATGTACGCGCCCACATAGTACGTATTCGCTGCGTAGCCCAGCAGCGTGGCAGCAGCAAACAGCAGAGCCGTCAGAACGACAGGTGAGGCTATGAGGCGCCCGATCTTCCGCCAACTCGTGGCAACGGCGAATGCAAGGAAGACCAGGAGCATGATCTCTTCCCACAGGTTGGCAAGAGGGAAATTGGTCTTCCGTATCGCCCAGTTGACAAAAGGATAGTAGGCGACCAGCAGGAGAAAGAATCTCGCTGCCCAGCGTCTCCTGGTTGAGTTGAAGTTCATCCCGTCCCTATGGGAGATCGTGCACCGTCAGGATACGAGTCCAAACCTTCCAGGTGTCCCCGTAAATGGCGACGTTCGCCCCGGCAAGGATCTTGTCGCGCGCGTACATGTATGCCCAGGCAACCTTTCGGTCAATGGACTCTGCCGTGATGACGACATCTTTCAGGATCGGGTGTCCCACAACGCGCAACTCTCCTTTACTGTCAATCGCGTCCATCTGAGCAGGTTGTGTCGTGATCTTCGTAATCAGAAAACACTTCTTGCCAGTCTCGTCAAAGATAGGGGACCCCGTCTTAATCTCCGCGGCCGTCTCCGGCTGGATTCCGTAGGCGAGGAACGTGGCCTCGATGCGCTTGCCGCTGAGGCCTCCTTCTCCAGTAGAGGGACGCGTAAGCTCATAGGCTGCAGCGACACCCGCGACGATGACAAGCGCAAGAACAACTCCAACAATCCATTTGTTTCTCATGTGGTACGACCCCCTTGTGTGAGTTCTCCCTTTCGGCCCCGGAGGCCGTCTGAGACGCCCCTCACGAAACTGTGGAGAAACGCACGACGATTATTGTAGAGAAGCACGATTGAAATGAAACGTCGAACTGAGAAGAGTGGAAGAAACAGAGCCAGAAAACGGGTCTTTCCGAGGAGACGGCGTTGCGTCAGGATGCAGTTTCGCGTGCCATAGTAGAGGCGCCATGGCTGGTCGATGAGGATCGCCACGGACCTTCCGAAGAAGCGCAGTTGTCTGCGGTTGGCTGATGGATGCAGAAGGCGGCTCGCGGGGACGGCATAGCCGTGGAATCCGGCCAGCGTCGCCCTCAGTGTGAATTCTGTATCGTCATACCAGCCGTAGAGCGAGGCGTCGAAGAGACCGACTTCGAGGAGCAGGGAAGAGGGAACAAACAGGCCTGCCATTGCACACGTGTCAAAGGGGAACTCGGATTCCTGGTACTGTTCCCGGGGCACTGGCTTCAGCATCCCAGTCCGGCGACTGTACAGGAACGAGTTGAAGAACGGGAGTTCCGGCTCTGGCATGTTGTAGCATACGGAGCGGAAATAGGTTCGCCCGTCATGCACCTCGGCACTTCTTATCAGAGTCGCCAGTGCGTCTGGGTCGGCGATGGCATCGTCGTCCACCATCCATACCCAGTCAGCCTTGAGCTCAAGCGCCTTCTGCTGGCCCACAGCTGCGCCTCCAGCCGGCCCGGTGTTGTGGTTCAGCCGAACAACCTCAACATATTGCCGATATTCCTGGGGTGGCCTATACAAGCTGGCTGACCCATTGTCAACAACGACGACACGGTCGGGTGGCTGAGTGCCTTGCAGGATCGACGACAGACAGCGCAATGTCGTTTCGGGGCGGTCTAGCGTGACGACGACAGCGATGATGTTCATGAAGCACCCTTGCGCAGCTGTTGCGAACTCCGGGCAGACACTCTGTTCGTCTGGGCTCCTAGTTGGATGCGAGTACCGGACTGAACAGCGGAGCAATCTTCGTTCGCAAGGCTTCCAGGTCCGGGATGACGTAGGACGTTCCCGCAATATCACCGGGTTCTCCAGGGAACGGCACTGTCGTTACTTCTTTGTCGGTTGTGTTCTTGAACGCAAGGGCAATGCGAAGCATGTCGTTCGGGAGAAGATCGGTAACAACGGCATTCTCGATGGCACGGATGACGGGCGGCAATTTCCAGACGTTGCGCAGGGCGGTCGTCTGGGCGACAACAGCCTTGAGGAGCGCTTTCTGCCGTACCACGCGACCATACTCTTCGCCGCCCCATGAGCCGAAGTCTCCGATGGCATCGTGGCGGAAGCGAGCATATTCGAGTGCTGTCTTCCCGTCCATATGCTGTACTCCGGGTTTCAGGTCGATGAGCGTGTCCTCGGCTTTATAGTACATAGCCTTCTCAACGTTGATGGTCACGCCTCCCAAGGCATCGATGACCTTCTCAAACCCGGCGAAGTCGGCCTTCGCATAGTAGTTGATCTTGATGCCGGGGATCATCGCCTCGACGGTCTTCTCGAGAAGCTCGACTCCACCGTCAGAGAAATAGTCGGGGTTTGTGGTGGCATTGATCTTGTCATACCCGTGTCCGGGAATATTGACGCGAGAATCCCTCGGGATCGACACGACCGACATGGTGCGGGAGACCGGATCGAGACCGATGAGCATGATGCTGTCTGAACGGCCCGGGTCGTTCTGGTCGCGCGAGTCGACCCCGATGACCAGAATATTGATTCGTTCCAGCAGATTCAGAGCCGATCTCGTGCTGCCCGCATTGGGGTTGATCGAGCGGAGAGAACTGTAGAGAGAGATGACGCTGTAGCCGGCAAAACAGACCACAACGACCAGAATGGAGACAACAGCAATGAGAAGCGTCTTGCGGACTTTTGTCGAGCGTAGAGAGCCCGTCAGTCCCTTGGTTTCTGTTTTCATTGGCACGTTCCTTTGCCTGAAAGTGCAGATTCATTCATCTGTGTACTCAAAGAGTACCCATTTGGAGCCACAGCGCAAGACGCAAACACTGAAGGAATGCGCTGATTTTGGTGGACTGGTCGTCTATTTAATGAACAGGGGAAGGAAGCTGAGTGAAACCACTGATATGAGCTTGATGAGGATGTTCAGCGACGGGCCTGCTGTGTCTTTGAGCGGGTCGCCGACGGTATCGCCGACGACGCTTGCCTGGTGCTCGGTACTGCCCTTTCCACCAAGTGATCGCTCGATGAGCTTCTTCGCATTGTCCCATGCCCCGCCGGCATTTGCCATGTAGAGTCCAAGCAGTGTACCAGTCACTGTGGCACCAAGCAGAAGGCCGCCAACAGCTTCCTTGCCCAGCACAAAAAACGTGGCGAAGGGAGCCGCGATACCGACGAGGGCTGGCGGTACCATGTACTTGAGTGCTCCTCGCGTGCTGATTGCTATGCACGCGTTTGGATCTGATGGAGCAAGTCCCTGAAGAAGACCGGGGATCTCGCGGAACTGCCTGCGCACTTCGGCGACCATAAGCATTGCGGTAGAGCCAACAGCCTCGATGAGCATCGCCGAGAACCAGAATGGCAGGCCCGAGCCAATGAATATGCCCGCCACGACGCGTGGGTCAAGAACGTCGAGCACCGGCAAGTGAACGGCCTGAGCGAAGCTGCTGAACAGCGCCAGGGACGTAAGAGCTGCGGAACCAACTGCAAAGCCCTTGCCCATCGCCGCCGTTGTGTTGCCCAGCGAGTCGAGCTGATCCGTCCGTTCTCTGACAATGGGGAGCTGTCCCGTCAGTTCTGCAATTCCGCCGGCGTTGTCAGCAATCGGGCCGTAAGCATCCACTGAAAGTGATATGCCGAGGGTTCCAAGCATCCCAACTCCCGCCAGCGCAATGCCGTACATCCCGAGGCCAGCGTAGGCCAGGAGCAGGGCTGCAGAAATGACTACGATCGGAACAACGACACTGCGCATTCCAGCAGACATTCCGCTGAGGATGTTGGTCGCCGCACCACTCTTTGATGCCAGGGCAATCTGTGTAACGGGTCGCGACGAGGTGAAATACTCTGAAGCGAGGCCGATCAGGACCCCGGACACGACACCGACGGTGACAGCGCTTGCAGCCTTCATGTCGCCAAATAGTCCGAGAGACAGGGGAACCGAGGCTGCCACAAGTCCAACAGCAGCTCCAATGGAACCATAACGCAGCAGAGATTCGGGTGAGAACCGGTCGCTTCTGGACAGGACTTTCACCAGGAGCACGGCCGTCAGCGAAAACATCAGGCCGGCGGCGACAACGTAGTAGACATAGCGTACCGGCAGGAGTGCATCAGCAAGTTCATGCTGACGGGCGAACCAGTATCCCAGGATGTCAGCCGCCAGGATCGCCCCTACGTAGGACTCGTAGAGATCGGCGCCCATGCCTGCAACGTCGCCTACGTTGTCGCCGACGTTGTCCGCTATGGAGGCGGGATTGCGGGGATCATCTTCCGGAATGCCGGCCTCAAGCTTGCCGACAAGGTCTGCACCCACATCCGCTGCCTTGGTGTAGATGCCTCCGCCAACGCGCGCAAACAGTGCGACGAGGGATGCTCCCATGGAGTACCCAGTTGCGGCGACAAGCGCCTTCTCCGGACTGTGAAGGATGGACAGGGTGCCAAACATCGAAAAGAAAGACCCCGCAACGCCGAGACTGCTCACGACGATGCCCATGACGGAACCGCCGGAAAACGCCATGTTGAGAGCTGCTCCAAGAGAACGCCTTGCCTCGAGAGTCGTGCGGCCGTTGGCCATTGTGGCTATCTGCATTCCCACATAACCGGCCAGCACGGAGAAACCGGCACCGGCAAGGAAGGAAGCCCCTGCCACAAGCCCGTTCCCCATGGCAAGAAGAACGCCTACAATCACAAGGATTGGGAACAGTATGGTATACTCGCGTGCGAGGAACGTCGTGGCACCACGATGGATCGTCAGGGTTATTGCGAGGATCGCTTCGTTATCGAGGGGATGCCGCGCGATGGATCTCGCCAGAATAGCCACGAACAGAAGCCCGACGAGTGAAAGGATGGGGACGAGGAGGAGGGGGAAGGCGATAACCGCTTGCGAAGGAGTACTCACGTGTAAGGTTCCTCCAGCACTGGGTGTCGAGAGTAGGAGCAAAAAACAGTGGAGCCGGCGATCTGATTTGAACAGACGACCTGCTGATTACGGATCAGCTGCTCTACCAACTGAGCTACGCCGGCACAAT
>JAPLGH010000080.1 GCA_026390285.1 Caldisericota bacterium | reverse complement strand
CTCGGCTCCATTCAGGTTCTCCAGCAAGGGGTCGGATGGGCGCAGGCTGGTGCGCATGAGGGCGATGTTGCCCAGGATGCCGGTCAGCAGGTTGTTGAAGTCGTGCGCCACTCCTCCTGCCAGTGTACCGATGGCTTCCATTTTCTGGGACTGGCGCAGTTGAGCTTCTGCCTGCTTGCTCTCAGTGATGTTGCGGTAGATGGCGTACACCGCCTCCTGCTTCCCTGCGATCAGAATAGGCGCCCCGATGAGGGAAACATCGACGAGGGTGCCATCCTTCCTGCGCCGTACCGTTTCCAGATAGTTTGTTTGCCCTTGACCTGCAGATGTTGTCATTGCCCTGGCTTCTTCCTCGCGCGCGGGAGGTGCCACCAGGTCGTCGATACATTGCCCGACAGCCTCATTGGCTCCATAGCCGAACATGCCTACGAACTCGGCATTCACCCGCATGACCCTGCCCTGGGTATCGGTGATCGCAATGCCTTCCGGTGCTGTCTCGACCAGTTGGTCGAAGAACGCCGTTTCCCTCTTAGTCTCTTCCTCAGCCCTCTTACGCTCGGTGATGTCGGAGAAGGACCACACGCGGCCCACGATCTCCTCGCCGATTTTCTCGGGTTGGGAATAGCGCTGGAAAATGCGTCCGTCTGCAAGATCGAACCGATCATTGCTCGATTCTTCCGGTTGTCCATACAGCTCTCTGACTTTGGCCAAGAACTCCTCCGGCTGAGCCAGCTGTTGGAGAACATAGTTGAGTGCCAGTTCGTCGGCATGCTTGGACATGATCTCTTCTGGGATTTGCCACATGTCGGTGAATTTCTGATTCCAAAGCGTGATGCGTCCGGCCAAGTCCACGACGAGGATGCCGTCAGCCGTCGATTCCATGGTGGCCTTGAGCAGCGACAGGGATGATGCCAACGCCTCCTGAGCCTTCTTGCGCTCCGTGATGTCCTCGATCATGGCCATGTCGTACGTGGGGGACTCCCCAGGATTCCACAGCGCGGAGACGGTCAGGTTCGCCCACACTTGCGTGCCGTCCTTGCGTCGGTATCGCTTCTCGGTCGTGAACTCGCGGACTTGTCCGGAAGTGAGTCGCTTCATGTTGCGCGTGTCGGTCGGTCTGTCGTCGGGGTAGGTGATGGTCTGGAAGTTCAGCGCAAGCAGTTCCTCGCGGGAGTATCCGACGATATCCGCGTAGCGCTGGTTGATGAGGACGAATCGGCCTGTCGCCGTCTCGATTTTGGCAACGCCGATGGCTGCCTGTTCAAACAGGGCACGGAACCTACCCTCGCTCTCTTGGACGGTCGCAGCCGCCTGCTCGCGCCGCAGGCGCTCGACCATCAGCGTTCCATAGGCGGCGGTCGCGATGGGATAGATGACGATCACAGGGAGGGCGATGCTGCTGAGGGCCCTGAGGCCTGTTTGCAGGGGCAGCGTGAACGTGAGCGCGAGCATGACCAGGTGGACGACCAGTCCCAGCGAGTACAGCGTCCAAAACGAAAGGGTCGCCAGCTGGCGCTTCCGTGCATGCCGCCAAGCCACGCCGATAGCACCAGAGGCAACGATGACCAGGACGCCCATCAGCACGCCGCTTCCGCCGAGGACCACGCGCAACGCGGCGGTCATGAGGACCGCGACCACCGTGGGGGTCATGCCGAAGAACAGCCCCGAGACGGCCAGCAGGACGGACCGCGTGTCGAAGGTGATGCCGGGCACGAAGGTCCAGGGCATCAGCATGACAAAGATACCGATCCCTCCGACGGCGAGGCCGATGATCACCCGTCGTATCCACGTACTGGACACCCAGCGGACGACGTTCAGCAGGTCATAGATGTAGACGAGCGACAGTAGCAGGGTGGCGTTGCCGACGAGAGCGACAAAAGAATCACGTGTCACTGGGTACCTCCCCGGCACATGCTTGGTGCACAGGCAAGGACTGTTAGCGGTTCAAGAAATGTGCCATGCTGCATCGCGTTTCTCCTTTTCCACAGGCCGCCATTATGCTGGCCAAAGACCCGCATGGCGTGCCGCACCATTTTCTGCAGTATAGAAAAGGGAAGGTGCAGGTCAAGCGAGAGTCGCTCCCTGGCAAACCGGCCCTGCCCCTGGAGCGAAGTGGGGAAAACGAAGAAGCCCCCTCGTGTGAGGGGCGCGCGTCTGCGTCTAGTTGGAGGGCGGCGTACTTCCCATGAGGACGGCACATCGCTGCGTCTTCAGGACGCCGAGGCTGTCGTCCAGCACAGTGAAATGGATGTAGAAGCCGTTGGGTTTGAGGTCCCGCGGGATGTTCCACGAACTCTCGAAGCCGTCGCTGGTTCCCATGGGGATCGCAAGATGGGTGATGCCCGCGGCGAACTTCTTGTTAGCCATCCACCGGTAGACGAGGTTGCCCTCGGCGTCAGTGACGGTCCAGTCAAACTGCTGTGAGGAGGGGAAGGTCAGGACGAGTGGCTGGTCGGTCAGGTTTGTGATGGTGTACTTGACCGTCATGGTCGTTCCCACGCGGTAGATGAGCTTGTCGGTGGTGAAGTTGACGCCCAGGTCCGCCACGCTTGCCTTGCCGACAGCGAACTGCGTCTTCGCGCCCGTCGGTTCGGTGGTCGTGCTGGTCAGGATGAACTCGAGTTCACAGGTACCGATCGCAAGTTCCGTGGGCAGTTTCCACGAGCCCTTGAGCTCCATGGTCTCGCCCATCATGACGGTGCGGGTACTCATGACGTCGGCGAATGCCTTGCCGGTCGACCACCGGGCAACCATCCTGCCCTCCTGGCGCACGATGAGGTCGTAGGTCTGGGATGACGCGAAGGTCAGCACGAGAGGCTGGTCATTGCCGTTGTACAGGGTGTAGCTCCAGTCGATGGCCTCGCTCGGTGTGTACGAAAGCTTGCCCGTCGTCAGTGTTGTCGTCGGCGGCGCATAGCGAATGCCGACGGGCGGGTCGGCAGCGTTCACCTGCCGCACGCTCACCGTGACTGCCAGCGCAAGTATCATGAGTACGATCAATAGTCTCTTCATCGGTTTCACCTCCATGTGGTGAACCCCCGGGGGGTCACCATCCTTCTTCCAGTTGGACGACCGTCAGCGGGTTCTGGTTCCCGCAGTTCATCACAGGCGAGTGCCTGACGACCGAGTTCACCGGCGTCTCGTTCGGACGACACGCCGAAATCCCTCGTGGTATCCGGGTACCGCCATGCCACCACATGGTTGTGCATTGTGATGTGAATGTCAAGGAGGGGCTTGCACGGCATGGACCATCGAGTATGGTTAGGGCAGAGGCCCAAACGGCCCGACAAGCACAGGAGGCGTGACATGCCACGACCGATTCACTTTGACCTGGGGGCGAGGGACCCGACTCGCGCGATTGCATTCTACAAGGCTGCGTTCGGCTGGACCGTGGAGAGGTGGGCCGGACCGTTCGAATACTACATGATCACCACTGGTGGGCCGGGCGAACCGGGCATCGACGGAGTTCTAGCCCCGACCAAGGACGAGGGCATCGAGACGAACCTGACGCTGGGTGTTGCGTCGCTGGAAGATGCCATGGCGAAGGTCACCGCCGCGGGAGGGACGATCGTGGGCAACATCGACACGATCGTCGGCGTGGGGCGCATCGTGAACTGCAAGGATACCGAAGGCAACACCTTCAGCCTCATGGAGGAGCTGCAGCTCGACAAACATGTCGGACTGGGTGAACTGTCAGGCGTCTAGGGAGCTGAGGTCAGCGAGTCGCCCGCCGTCCTGGAGTATCGTCCATGGCACGGCGGCGACACCGTGTCCAATGTCGTCACCTCGGGATGGCAATGGCAGCAGCGCGTGACGGCACTGGACAGTATAGCTGCAGGAACGCACAGCAAGCGGCGTCCGGAGCATACACCAGGGCGTTCGCGAAGGAAGCGTAGGGGGTTGGCAGTGGGCTGCACCGTGAGATGCAAAAAACCCCTGTGCCGTGAACCGGCACAGGGGCGCGTGTTTCTCAGGGACGGCTACTTGTCTCCGCTCAATACTTTGACGCGGTCTTCGTACTCTTCCTTCGTGATGTCGCCCGAAGCGAACCTCTTTCGGAGGATATCCAGGGCCTCGTCCTGCCTTCCCTGCATCATGTCGTAATCATCATGCATTCCACGCACGTGACGCATGTAGCCCATGCCGCAGCCGATACCATGCCGTCTCCACGTCACCATTCGGATGATCCAGACGATAAACGCGATGAAGAACACTAGGCACAGGAAGCCCATTAACATGTATCCGCCGCCCCACCCTCCGCGTTCGAAACCACCATATCTCCAATATCCCATCATACGTATCACTTCTCCTTTCTGCGGGACGCCTTTGCGTCCCTGTATGTTCTATACGCAGCATACAGAGGTTTCGTACAGATGATTGTGAAGGCATAGAGCCTGACAGCTCTAAGTTGGCTTGCTGTGCTGGGTAGGGGCTCAGTCACGACTCTCAGGAGTCTACGACAGTATCCTGCAGGCGTCAGCGATCTCCTGGACTGACATCAGCTGGGGCCCGTACTGAATGTAGGCGAGCAGGCGCGCCGCAGGAACAACGGCGACATGGGCTCCGCCAGACCGCGTAGGCGCGGCACCCTCCGAGGCGACGATAGACCGTACGATCTGGTCGCAGCCCGCATCCTTCAGGATGTGAGTGCACAGAAAGGATGCCCGTGTCACCTGCAGTACAGGATCCGCCTCCTCCCCAGCCGCAATGGCGGTGCGACTCCAACTCCTGGTCTCGATGGCGTAGATCCCTGCAGGGCCTATGAGCAAGTGGTCCAGCTGTGCCGTTTTCAGGTAGCCGCCCTCGAACGGAAGGTCGTGGTCAGAACGCAGGTGGAGGTCGCTGATCAGGACGAAATCATCCGGCAGAGTGCTGAGTATCCTGATGACGGTCCGTTCTGCAATGGCATTGGCCAGGGCAGCGGAGTGGGCGATGGCCTCGATCCCCGAGGCGATGCGGCGGGCACCTTCGACGCGCCTCGCCACCTCGGTCTCGCGTCCGTCGAGGAAGTCCTGGATGGCACGTTGAGCGGGGAGGACGGCACGTGACCGCGCGCGTATCTGCGCGCTCTCCTGGGCTTGCAGACTGAGACGGGACAACCCGATCCATACGCGAGCCGCCGCAGCTGTGGCTCCCGAGCGCAAGTTGCCAAGCCGGGCGGACAAGCGTGCCAGGTCCTGTTCGGAACGGGCGCGGATGAGTGCGATGTCCTCGGCAGTGGCGGAGCGCTTCTGTGCCAAATCGTGTTCCAGCGTGGTCTGTTGCAATGCGAGGTCGTCGCGTGCCAGAATCTCCTCCTCGTAGAGCACCTTCTGAGCGCGTGCCAGCTGAATGCCAACGTCGGACGGCTCGTTCACGACGATGCCGGCCGTTCGTGCCATGGTCAGCACCTCCTTCCATGCGCCGCTTGCACCGATGACTATCGCCACGCGTCTGCCTCCCTGTTCTCGATGACAGTATAGTCACAGGACGGCTGCTTTGTCAACGACGCGCGAGCCACCAGCCGCCCGCAGCAGCCAGCCAAGGTAGAGGCCTGACCTCAGTCGCCTCTACTCTCCTTGCTGTGGCGCAGAACCAGTTTGGCGAGCTCGGTCGCCCAGAGGGTGAAAGAGGCGAGCGCAGTGCCTACACCGAGGTCAACCAGCGAGAGTGTTTCGGTCTGGAAGACACGCTGGAGTAACGGAACGTAGATCAGGAACAGCTGCAGGGCGAGTGCTCCCAGTGTCGCCAGCACCAGGTTCCAGTTTGCGTGCAGGCGCGGGCTGAAGGCAGATTCACGGAGACTGCGCGCGTTGAATGCCTGGAACAGCTCGGCGAGCACGATGACGGTGAATGTCATGGTGCGGGCGCGTGTCGGGCTGCCCTGTTCGACGTGCAGGACAAAGGCGAATGCGGCCAGCGAGCAGAGGGCAATGGCAAATGCTTGGATGAGCAGGATCGTGCCCCGTGTCCTGCTGAGGAGTGGCGCATCGGGCTTGCGGGGTGCGCGCCTCATCAGTCCGTCTGCGGCGGGATCCACTCCCAGCGCGAGGGCAGGAAGGCCGTCGGTCACGAGGTTCATCCAGAGGATCTGCACGGGGATCAGCGGCGCGGGCCACCCAAGCACCGAGGCCAGGAACATCAGGACGATCTCGCCCAGGTTGCAGGACAGCAGGTAGTGCACGAACTTGAGGATGTTGTCGTAGATGGCCCGGCCTTCTTCCACCGCGGCGACGATGGATGCGAAGTTGTCGTCCGTGATGACCATGTCCGCGACTTCCTTGGTGACGTCTGTCCCAGTGATGCCCATGGCGACCCCGATGTGAGCTTCTTTGATCGCCGGAGCATCGTTGACGCCGTCGCCTGTCATGGACACGATCTCCCCGCGCTTGCGCCACGCACGGATGATCCGCAGCTTGTGTTCGGGCGCGACCCGTGCGTACACCGCGACCATCGGCAGCTGCGCTTCGAATGTCTCGTCGGACAGATCGTCCAGCTCCCTGCCGGTGAGGGCGCGGGAATCCTCATGGTAGAAGCCAAGGTCGCGCGCGATGGCGACGGCCGTCGCCTTGTGGTCGCCAGTGATCATGATGGTTCGGATACCGGCCTCTGCACACTCCGCCATGGCTGTGCGGACTTCGTCGCGTGGCGGGTCCATCATGGCGATGAGGCCCAGGAACGTCATATCGCGTTCGACCGACTCTGGCGCAAACGTTCTCCCTTCGTCCGCTCGGGTACGGCGTGCAACGGCCAGCACCCGCAGCGCCTGCCCAGCCAGTTCCTCGTTGGAGGCGAGCATACGCTGTCGCAGTTGTTCTTCCATCGTGACGACGGCGCCGTTCACCAATGCGCTGGGACAGAACTTGAGGATCACGTCCGGTGCTCCCTTGGTGTAGACGACCAGCCGGCCGCTGTCACCCTTGCGGATCATCGACATACACTTGCGCCGTGCATCGAAGGGCAGTTCGGCGACGATGGGCTGGTCTTCCCCCGCAGCCATCCTGTCGACACCGGCCTTCTCCGCAGCGACCAGCAGGGCACCCTCGGTCGGGTCGCCCACGACCGACCACGCCCCGTCCTCATCTTGGCTGAGTTCGGCCGCATTGGCCAGGACACAGGCGTACAACGCTGACATGAGGTCGCCGTGTACGCTCGCATCGATGTCTTCGCCGCCCAGCTGAATGGAACCGCTTGGCTCGTATCCGATGCCCGTGAGGATGTACGACGCGTCGGGCGTGACGACGGCACGGACTGTCATTTCGTTGCGAGTGAGCGTACCGGTCTTGTCGGTGCAGATGACGGTCGTCGCGCCCAGCGTCTCGACCGCATGCAGCTTCCGTACGAGGGCATGGCGCTTGACCATTCGCTGGACGCCCATCGCGAGGGCAATGGTGACTACGGCGGGGAGTCCCTCGGGCACAGCGGCCACAGCCAGTGAGACAGCGACGAGCAGGGTGTTCATGAAGCGGCCACCGTGCAGCATTTCGACCGCGAAGACGATGGTGACGAGACCGAGCGAAACGATGACGAGTTGCTTGCCCAGGACGTCCAGCTTGCGCTGCAGCGGAGTGGGCTCCTCCGGGATCTGTTGGATCATGCCTGCGATGCGGCCCAGCTCCGTCTGCATGCCGGTTGCGGTGACGACCGCCTGCGCCTTGCCTTCGACGACGGATGTCCCGGTAAACAGCATGTTGGTGCGGTCGGCAATCGATGTGTGCGCGTCCTGCAGGGCAGCGGTATCCTTGCGGATGGCAGCTGCCTCGCCGGTCAGCGATGCTTCCTCGCACGCGAAGTTGGGGGTCGCTGACAGGACCCGTGCGTCGGCTGGGATGCGGTCGCCCTCCTCGACGACGATAACGTCGCCGGTGACAAGGTCATGCGTGTCGATACTGACGAGATGCTCGTCGCGCAGGACACGGCACACGGGACTACTCATGCGTCGGAGTGCTGTCAGTGAGCGCTCAGCGCGTGACTCCTGTGTGAACCCGAGCACGGCGTTGAGCAGAATGATTGCGACGATTGCCACTGCGTCCACGAGTTCTCCCATGACACCCGAGAGGACAGCCGCTGCGACCAGCACCCAGATGACGATGCCCTTGAATTGCTCGGCAAACAGGCGCCACGGGCTCTTGCCCCTGGCTTCGGTCAGCTGGTTTGGCCCCTGCTCCTGCAGGCGGTGCGCCGCTTCCGCTATGGCCAGACCTGTATGTGCATCGGTAGCCAGCGCTGTGCAGACATCATGCGGTGTCTGCGTCCAAGGCGCGGGTGTTGTTGTATCGTTCACCTGTAGCGGGTGTCCGGTCAGTTGTTCTGATGGATCTGTCACAGTACCTCCCTGCATTCAACGGGGATGCATAAAGAAAAAGACCCCCACATACACTGTCATGGTGGTCTCGCACGTTTCACAATGATGGCCTGCCGGGAGGGTTCGGCCCCTCCGTCCTGACGGCAGCCGGTCCTGCGTATGCGCAGGCAGCTACTCCCCAACCACTTAAAGTATACCTGCCCGCATCCGACCTGTCAACGATGTGTGTCTCGGAATGGGGACGAGCCCCGGTGATCAGCCGGGGCTCGTCCCACCCATCAAGGATCAAGTGGCGCTAGCTTACGGGAATCGTCTTCGTGTCGGTGCTCTGGGCCTTCTTGGGCACGGTCAGCTCGAGCACGCCGTTCTCTATGCGGGCAGTGACGTTCTCGACGTCGACGGGCTCATCGAAGTGGAACTCGCGCTCATAGGTTCCGGCCATGCGCTCGCGGTACACGGTCTTGAGCGTGTCGCCGTCCTTCTTCTCCTCTTCGGACGTCCTGACGGTAAGGCCGTTGTCTTCGGCCGTGATTGTGACACGCTCCTTGGCCACGCCCGGCATGTTCATGAGGATGACATAGCGGCTCGCATCTTCTCTGATGTCGGTG
>JAPLGH010000185.1 GCA_026390285.1 Caldisericota bacterium | reverse complement strand
GTTCGTCCCGTTCACATCCCCGCCGTCTATTCGAAGTACGTTGGGTTGGCCCTTCTGGCCGGGATGGATTCCATTCTCGGCGGTATCAAGGGCTATCTGAAAGACAGTTTCGATGCGACAGTATTCTTTTCAGGATTCCTCATCAACAGTCTTGTTGCAGCGCTTCTGGGGTATCTGGGTGACCAGCTGGGCATCGATCTCTACCTTGCAGCGGTCGTTGTGTTTGGAAGCAGAATGTACCAGAACATCGCAATCATCCGGCGCGTTCTCTTGAAGAAGGAGGCATGATGGCTGGCCAGGAAAGAATCGTCAGCGTACTCGATATTGGAAGCACGCGGGTCAAGATGTTGATCGCTTCGGCCACGGGAGACAGTCTGGACTCCATTCTCGGGGTCGGCACGGCTCCATGCAACAGCTTGAAGCGTGGCGTGGTCGTCGACATGGAAGGCGTAACCCAGGCTATCCAGGCGGCTCGGGACGAGGCAGAGAGAATGAGCAGCTACTCCGTATCGTCGGTCATCGTGAGCGTCGGCGGCATGCATATCACTGGATTGGTGAACCGCGGTCTTGTTGCCATATCGCGGCCGGGACGCGAGATACAGAAGGACGATATAGATCGTGTCTGGGAATCTGCGAGAGCTGTCCTGCTGGGACCGAATCAGGAGATCATCCACGTGATTCCTCGACAGTATCTCGTGGACGGTCAGGAAGGTATCAAGGACCCGCTGAGAATGTCGGGCATCCGTCTGGAGTTTGAAGCGTTTATTGTCACGGGACAGTCGACGATTCTGGACAATCTTCGTCGTTGTGTGACAGAATCAGGTCTCAAGGTGGACAAGCTTGTGGTCGAAGGCCTGGCATCAGCCGATGCAGTCCTCTCCTCAGAGGAGAAGGAGATTGGTGTCGCCTGCGTCGATATCGGAGGAGATACAACGGACCTGGCGGTCTTCACCGGAGGCAGCCTCAGCTATATCGCCGTTTTGCCCATAGGTGGTCGCCATGTGACGATGGATCTTGCCATGATGCTCAAGACAAGCCTGAATGTGGCTGAAGAGCTCAAGGTGGCCTATGGGTCGGTGGATGCGGGAAGGAGAAAAGACTTCCAGGACAGCCAGGTTAGCTATTCGACTGCGTCAGGCGATGGAGTTCTTGCAACAACGAAGTCGTACATCAGTGATGTCGTGACGTCTCGCATTGAGGAAATAGCTGAGGCTGTCAAGCTGGAGCTGGTTCATTCCAGCTACAACAATATGCTTCCCGCTGGTCTTGTGCTTACCGGAGGGACGGCCATGGTATCCCATATCGCAGATAAGTTCTCCGAGATTACGGGTCTGCGAGCCCGAATGGGTCAGCCCACCGTTGACGATGTCGTCTTTAGTTCGTTCAAGAATCCCAGCTTCTCGACATCAGTCGGGTTGCTGGAACTCGCAATCCACGGCGATGGAGCCGCGGTCCAGAAGAGAAAGCGCGCATTCAAGGGCCTGAGTGGTTTGTTCAAGGGCCTTGACCTGTTCGACTAAGACACACTGACGGGGAGGAGAAGCCACTATGGATAATCGACTGGATCCCTGGGGAAGCTCGAATGTAAGCATTAAGGTCGTCGGCGTCGGCGGCGGGGGTGGCAATGCCATCAATCGGATGGTGGGGGATTTTCCTTCCGGCGTCGATTTCGTTTCTGTCAACACCGACACGCAAGTTCTGCGATACAGTCGGGCAGAAAGCAAGATTCAAATTGGGGCAAAGGTCGCTCGCGGGATGGGCGCGGGTGCTGACCCCGAGGTCGGTCGAAAAGCGGCGGAAGAGAGCAGAGAGATACTCAAGGAAGCCATTACCGGTTCCTCTCTCCTGTTCATAACGGCTGGCATGGGGGGAGGCACGGGCACGGGCGGTTGTCCGGTCGTGGCGAAAGTAGCTCGAGAGCTGGGCATCCTCACCATTGCAATTGTCACGAAGCCATTCAACTTCGAGGGTCCTCAGCGAGCCAAGGTCGCGTCGGATGGCATCAAGGAGCTTCGCGACAGCGTTGATGGATTGGTCGCTATCCCAAACCAGCGGTTGTTCAAGCTTGAAGAGGGGAAGATCACAATCAGCAATGCATTCCGCAAGGCGGACGAGGTCCTGAAGAAGGCGGTTCAGGGCATTACCGAACTCATACGTACGCCGGGAATCATCAACCTCGATTTTGCCGATCTCAAGAACGTTCTGGCGTCGACTACTTCTGGAGAACTCCCCAACGGATCAGATGGGAGCATCTGGATAGGGATGGGGACCGGCAAGGGTGACGAACGTGCCGCGAAGGCCATCAGAGCCGCCACCAACTACGAACTTCTCGAATATACGATGCAGGGTGCCACCGGCCTGATCTATAACGTGATTGGCCATGAGATTTCCATGGAAGAGATGGACATCATCTCCACCGCTATCCAGTCGAGTGCTTCAAAAGAGGCCAAGATTATTTTCGGTCTGGCCGACCCCTTTGATGAAGTGCTGGGCGAGTCCGGCGAGGCCAACGACGAAATTCGCATCACAGTTGTGGCGTCCGGCATGCAACCTCAGAAGGCTGAAGCAGAACAGGAGAAGAAGATTCTCAAGGAATTCAAGGTCGAGGAGGTCGAGCTCCCCGCCATACTGCGCAAAGGGCCGCCTCGCGGCTTCTAGCGTCGAATGTGGGCTCGATAGCAGAGCGTCTCGCGGAAGTCCGCGAACGAGCCCATGTGTCGTATTGCCGGGTGGCTGGTCGGCCCGGCGAACCGCGTATTGTCTGCGTGACGAAGACACAGCCTCTTCCCCGGATCTTGGAAGCCATCGATGCAGGGGCGACCGAAATCGGTGAGAATTACCTCCAGGAAGCCATTCGGAAGGATGTCTTCGCCCTGCGCGAGAGTCACGGAGTTACCGTCCGATATGTCGGTCGCCCCCAGTCTAACAAGTACAACGCCATCCTCCGGCTCTTCGACGCGGTCGACTCGGCAGATCGCCGACTCCTTGACCATCTGGATAGTATCGAAGATCGCGGGGACCTGAGGGCATGTACATTCCTGCTGGAGGTCAATGCCGGTGAAGAGTCGCAGAAGGGTGGATTGACGGTACCCGAGATCCGGGAGCTTGCTGCCACCGGCACTCCTTGGTTGCACGAGATCTCTGGACTCATGGCAGTCGTCCCTCTTCAGGCAACCATGCAAGTGCGGACGATATTGTATCGATCTGTCAGTGAGCTGTTCCATGAACTTGTCAGCGACCTGGGTTCGTCACAAGTTACATTGCTGTCCATGGGGACTTCCGATGATTACGAACTCGCGATTGAGCACGGATCAAACATGATTCGTATTGGCACGGGCATTTTTGGCGCCCGTTCACCTTCTCGAGTGTAACCAACTGCCCACAGTCACGACTATACGGATGGAGAAGCGCGCCAATCGACTGCCTGGAGGAGCCCAAGAGGTCGGTTGTTGGGATGGACGGCCTAGCTGTGTTGAATAGGAGACGTCATGCGGATCAACGTACACGTAATCCCAGGCAGCAGCAAATCGGATGTGGAATCAGGAGACCCCTGGCGTGCCCACGTGCATGCCAGGCCCGCAGAGGGCAAGGCAAATGAGGAGCTCCTGCAGATTCTCAGTGATTACTTTGGCGTACCTCGCTCTGCGGTTCACATTCTAAGCGGGCACACTTCAAGGAGCAAGACAGTGGACATCGGTCTGGAAGGCAGTGCGATGACCAAAGGAACACGATGAACAAGATGAGCGCTCTTTTGCGCTGGTCGGTCGTTGTTGCTCTGATGATCCTGGCAGATCAGGCTACCAAGTGGATGGCCCGACGGTTTCTGTTCCAACATGCAGCTACGGCGGGTCCCGTGGGGCTTGTTCTGACGATGAACAAGGGAGTTGCGTTCGGGCTCTTTGGGGGACGGCAGTGGGTTGTGCCTGTGAATGCAGTGCTGGGAGCTGGCGTCTTCATCGCGGCCATCGCAGCTTTGTACAGGGGAGACCGGGGGCTGGCCCATGGTTTCTTTCTCATCTTCGCCGGGTTCGCAGGAAATTTCGTAGATCGTGTTGTGGCTGGGCAGGTGACCGATTTCTTGTGGGTGCGTGGGTGGTCCGTGTTTAATATGGCAGACTGCCTGGTAACCACCGGAGCAATACTGTGTGGTCTTGCTCTTCTCTTTCCCGCCCGCTGGGGCTTTCATGCGTGAACTGAAGCTGGGGCCGGTCGTGGTGCCGGTTCTGTATATGGATGACGATATCATTGCAGTGAACAAGCCAGCCGGTCTACCTGTCTTCACTGCTCCGGGGAAGGTCGCCGGGACACTGACCGAAGTGGCCCTGGCGTGCGGTGTTACCCTCTATGATGGCCAGGGTGTCGAGCTGCCAGGGGTCGTGCATCGACTCGACAAGGACACGAGCGGCGTGATGGTGCTGGCCCGTTCTGAAGCCGGGTGGAGCTGCTTCAAGCGAGAGCTCGGCAACCATGAGGCGCAGAAGCAGTACCTGGCCTTGGTTCGGGGGACGTTCGCTGAGAAGAGTGGCCGGATCGACGTGCCCATTGGGGCAGTTCATTCCCGAGGGCTCCTTCTTCGCCGGGCCGATAGCTCGGGTCGAGCATCTACGACCGACTTCGAGGTCATCCAGCAGTTTGGCAGCCAGGCGTCACTTCTTCGGATACGAATCGAAACGGGGAGGACACACCAAATCCGTGTTCACTGCTCCTACATTGGACATCCCGTGCTTGGAGACTATACTTATGGATACAGGGCGCAGCGCAATGTCGTCATCGAGCGGCAGATGCTTCATGCATTTGCGCTCTCGTTTGTTGCACCGCATTCGGAAGTCCAGGTGCGCGTTGTGGCGCCACTTCCTCAGGACTTCATCTCAGTACTTGGAGTGCTCGCTCAATAGAAATGGACAACAAATCCGGAGTGATCGTCGCAAACAAAAGAATCCAGCACAACTTCAAGACGTTTGAGCGCCTGGAGGCTGGAATAGAACTGCGTGGTTGGGAAGTGAAAGCCATACGCTCGCGGACATTTGCTTTTGGGGACTCTTATTGCCGATTCTACGGTCGTGAGCTCTACCTCGTACAGATGTCCGTGGGACCCTACGCTTTTGCACACACGACTGACGAGGAGCTCAAACGTCGCAGAAGACTCCTTGTCCACCACCGCGAGATTGTCAGGATTGCGTCGCTGATCAGTCAGCAGGGTCTGACGGTCGTGCCTGCCTCACTGTCTTTTTCTGAAGGTGGGTTCGTCAAGGTTGACCTGGCTGTCGGGAAATTCCTGGCAACCAAAGGGTCACGTGATACATTTGAGAAACGACGAGTGGAACGTGAAATAAGGGGGTACGTGCGTTGAGCAAGAAGACAATTGCTGCGTGCATTGTTCTGGTGTTGCTCCTCGGTGCCATTGTCGGGACGGTGCGTGGTGACACAGCAGCCTCCGTGACCATCCCGGACGAGGCGAACATCCGTTCAGGAGCGGGTACAACGTTCAGCGTGATTCGGGTCGCACACAAGGGAGAGAGATACGAGGCTGTCGGCTCTTCCAAAGATACTTCGGAGCGAACCTGGTACAAGATACGTGTGGGCACGTCGTTTGGCTTCGTGGCGGGCTGGCTCGTGACATATGCTCCAGCTACCGCCTCGCCGGCCAGCCCAGTGGTCTCGAAACCGGAGACTGCAACTGCTGAGCCGTCCACAACTACCCAACCTTCTTCAACTCGTTATGCCGTCATCGTGGAAGACGGCACTTCACTTCGAAGTGGTGCGGGGACAACGTTCGCGCGCCTGACGACAATGAAGGCCCGGACGTCCTTGCGCATCCTTTCAGAATCCAAAGACGCTGG
>JAPLGH010000004.1 GCA_026390285.1 Caldisericota bacterium | reverse complement strand
GTAGTCCGATGTGACGCGCGAGTGACCGCACCTGGGTCTTGTATAGGTCGCCGATGGGCATGAGGGCACAGGCCATATCACCATACCACGTCGAGTAGCCGACCAGCAGTTCGCTCTTGTTGCTGGTTCCGACGACGAGGGCATTCTCCTTCTTCGACTGGTCGAAAATGACGGCCATGCGCAGGCGGGCAAGCAGATTGCCCGTCCGCAGCCGGTCGATCCCGGGCTGCAGTGCCAGGTACGCGTCGGCCGCGCCGCTGATGTCCAGTTCCTGCCAGGGAATGCCACAGAACTCGAACATGGTGTGGGCGTCCCGTCTGCTTTCGTCTGAACTGGCCTTGTAGGGCAGGAATATGGCATGTGCATGTTCAGCCCCAAGAGCGTCGACAGTCAGTTTGAGCACGACCGCAGAGTCCAATCCACCGGAGACGGCAATGCACGCCTCTGTGAACCCACTGGTGTGGAGCTCTTCCTGGACGAACTTCTTGAGGTAGTCGTAGACCAGAGTGTTGTTGAGTGCAAGGGCGTCCGCCGTCATGAGTCCCTCCTCGTTTCCAGAGCACGGCGCACGATTTCCAGGTCTTCCTCCCGACGAATGGGAAGCTGGTAGTGGTGTCGTGCTGTGTGTGACGTGTCGACAGTTCCGAGAAGCTGTACTGCCTCGAACCGTGGGGCCGAGGCAGTGATCCCTCCGACTGGGTCGCTCAGAGCCGAACCTCCATAGAATCCAAGCCCGTCGTCGAAGCCCACGCGGTTCACATACACGACGAACATCCCGAGGAACGTGCTGGCCGAGCCGAGAGCCAGGCCGACGATCTGCTCGATGGCCAGCTCCTCCCCACCGAAGCCGCGTGCTGGCATGGCACTAGGCGCCAGCAGCAGGTCCGCGCCAAGCGCTGCCATCGTGGATACCTCGAGGGGGTGGAACAGGTCACGGCAGATGACGATGCCGGTGTGCCCGAAGCGAGTATCGAAGACCGACAGGTTCCGTCCGCGCCCGAAGAACTTGAGTTCCTCGAACATGCCATGTGTAGGCAGGTACATCTTGCGGTGGACGTGAACCACCTCACCGGCGTCCAGGAAGAATGCACTATTGTAGGGAATGCCGTCCTCGCCCTCTTCGACGAAGCCCGCACAGATCGCGATGTGGCGTGAAAGCTCACGCAGGGGGGCGAACGCGGGGCAGTCGGCGCGGCGCATGACGTCAAGCGTCTGGTCCTTGAGCGTGTAGCCAGTGAGCGACAGCTCGGGAAAGACAATCAGGCAGGCGCCGGCTTCCAGGGCCTGCTCCGTCTGGGCCACGTGCATCTTCAGGTTGTCGTCCAGGTCACCGCACGCAGGGTTCACCTGGGCAAGAGCGACGGTATAGGTCACGGAACCTCCTTGATTGGGTGGATATTGTGACGGACCAGGAGAAGCACCGGAAGGCCGAGAAGAATGACGACGGCTGCTTCGCCGGCAAGGATCGATAGCGCTACCGGCAGATACACTCCCCAGGAGAAATGCGCCAGAATGAAGCCCAGACCCGCCCTGATGCTGTGTGAAAGGGGCAGGTTCGCGGCTCCCGGCAGGGTGAGTGTCGCTACATATGCAGGTACCACGAGGCCGTTGAGGAGGATCGGCGGCAGCGCTGCAAGCCAAAGCCTGCCGGTTCTGCGCAGGCGTCTCGTGAGAAGGGCGGCCAGCGCGGTCACACCGGTGCCGATGACGACATCGATGAGGCCAAACGGGGAGAAGAGGTTAGCCACGAGACAGCCGACGACCACACCGAGGACAGCTTCGTCGAGTAGAAATGGCAGAAGGACAAGAGCCTCGCCGAGCCTGAACTGCACGGCTCCGAAGCTGATAGCGCTGAAAGGTGGAACCATTGTGAAGACCATGTACAATGCAGCAATGAGGGCCGCCCGAGTAATCTGGACAGTGCTGTGGTGGTTCATTCAGAAGATCTGTCCTCACTGGGAACGGCTGTCGCTTTGGTGTTGGTGGCATCTTTGCTCTCGGTGATGTCTTTCAGTCGCTTGCTCTGCTCCAGCATGGTCGCTCGGAATCTCTTCCGCAGCGCCATGTCCCCTATGAAAGCGATCAGAGTGGCAAGCAGCAAGCCGACGAAGAAAGAGACATATGCCAATGTCTCCGCCGATGTGATTATTGTCGGAAAGAACAGAATACCTACTTCGACCGGCGTCTTTCGTAGCGGACCAATGACAAGTGCGAAGATGACAAACACGACAAGAAGAACAGCCAGACTGGTCACTACTCGCTTCACATTTCACCTCCAAACACTATTCTACCATATTACAGGCATTCTTGACAACGGCAACTACCTGTGTAATATACCCCAAGGGGTATATGGTGGAGAAGACAAGGGTTCTGCATAGCCTTCGACGCGTCGAAGGGCAGTTGCGGGGGATTCAGAAGATGGTCGACGAAGGTCGTCCGTGCGATGAAGTGCTTGCGCAGCTCGTTGCAG
>JAPLGH010000104.1 GCA_026390285.1 Caldisericota bacterium | reverse complement strand
ACTGGATGGGGAGAGGATCACGTGCGTGCTTGACTGGTCCTTCACAGATGTCGGAGATCCCTGGTACGACCTTGCCACGATGTTCGGATATCTGGACGCCGCCGGTCAGCAGGTCTTCCTCAATGCGTATGGGCTCGAGGCCGTCGACCGCGGGCGCCTGGACTGGTTCCGCTCTCTTTCGGTCTACTTGGCAGTATAAATCCTTTGAAGCTTTGCGCCTGATGTGCCAGGGATGCTACCGACCTGATGTCAGTGTGCCTTGATCGAGCCACAACGTGTCAGTATCGTTTCTGTCGCCATTGTCCCTCCCTGAGTACGCGCCCGTGGATTGCGTTCGTTTGACCTTCTGATGCCATGTGCGAAGAGCAGAAAATGAGTTGCGCTGGAGATGCGATGGACAGGCCGAGGTTTCGACTGTATGGTTACCGCTGGGTTGTGCTGGCGGTGTTCATGCTCATCAACATGACGATTCAGATACTGTGGATCAGCTTCTCTCCGGTCACAGGGCCGGCGGCAGCGTTCTACCACGTAACTGACCTCAACATCGGGCTGCTGTCGATGATGTTCATGATCGCGTTCATTCCACTATCCATTCCGGTCTCGTGGGTGATCGACACCTGGGGTTTTCACAAGGCTGTCAGCATCGGTGCCGTCTTGATGGGTGTTTTTGGTATCCTGCGAGGACTGGCGGGAGCCAGCTACGGCCTCGTCTTGGCTTCGACCATCGGCATCGCCGTCGCGCAGCCCTTTCTGCTCAATGCTTGGACAACCGTCCCAGCCAAGTGGTTTGACCTCGAGTTTCGTGCCACGGCAGTCGGACTGGTGACACTGGCTTCGCTGGTTGGGACGGCAATCGGCATGGTCTTGACGCCTGTGCTGACCCAGAGCATGTCCATCGCGCGCGTTCAATTGCTATACGGTATTCTGGCTGCTTTCTCATCGACGCTCTTCATCCTGCTGGCGCGCGAAAAGCCGCCGACACCGCCATGCCCGGCAGGGCAGGAGACGCGGGCGCTCATGCTGGACGGCCTCAAGAACGCACTCACAAACAGAATGTTTTGGATGTTCCTCGTTGTATGCTTTGTTGCGCTGGGGCTCTTCAATGGGCTGTCGACCTGGGTGGAGCCCATCATCCGGCCACGCGGCTTCAGCCCCGAGCAGGCGGGGACGCTCGGCGCCCTCATGCTTGTCGGGGGAGTCATCGGTGCTGTCGTGATTCCTGTGTTTTCGGACAGACAGCACAAGCGTCGCAAGTATCTCATGATCGGTGTCCTGGGCGCGATCCCTGGCCTCGTCGGCGTTACCTTTGCGCGGCCTGTCTGGCTGCTCATGGCATCTGCCTTTGAACTTGGGTTCTTCCTCACCAGCCTGAGCCCGGTCGGGATGGAGTATGCCGCGGAGATTACCTATCCGACACCGGAGGGCACATCCAACGGGCTGATCCAGCTCTTCGGCCAGGCTGCCGTTGTCTACGTGTACGTCATGGCCGCCATGCGCACGAAAGACGGCTCCTTCACGCTTTCATTGCTTTTTGGGATGGTCCTGCTCATCATCTGTGCTCTGATTGTCGCTCGCCTGAAAGACCCGGATGTCGCGCGCGGCGGGTCTCTATGACCGCACCTTGCGGGCGTAGATCACGGCTCCCGCAAGAAGGAAGGCGGTGCCGGCAAGCCCCAGGACGAGCAGGTTGGGCGCGATAGCGGCAAACCCCAGTCCCCGCACGACGATCTTGTTGAGCCCATTGATGGCCCAGTACTGCGGAAACGCACGCGCTAGCTGCTGCATGAACGGAGGAGCCACTTCGATAGGCCACCATGAGCCTGCAAGCATGGACGTTCCATACGTCACGAATGTTGCGATGACATTCGCCTGAGCCATCGTCCTGCACAGAGACCCGACCAGGACACCAAGTCCGGTGACCGCGAACACGTAGAGGACGACCATCGCCGCAACCGCCACAGGGTCACGACCCCAGTCTACCCTGAGGACAAGCCAGCCCCACAGGATGAACAGGGCGAACTGCGCAATCCCCACGACCATCATGGCCATCAGTTTGCCTCCGAGGAAGGCCATGACCGACGTCGAGGTCATCATGACACGAGCGAGGGTGTTCCGAAGACGCTCGCTCACCAGGGCGGTCGCCGTTCCCAGGATGCCGGCCATGACGAACATGGCGCCGAACCCGGTGCTGCTCTGAGTGGCAGTGTCTGGAATCTGAACCTGCGGCTGCGTGCGCGCCAGGACCGAGTAGTCGGTCGTGACGGTCGGCGCCTCAGCGAGTGTCGTGCTCGCATTCGCGAATGCTGTTCGCCATGCTGTCAGACGGCCCGCCGGATCGAGCGTGACCCACTGCGACAGCTGGTCGGCGGTGACCGAGGCTGCGTACGCCAGCGTCGAAACACGGGTAGCTGCGTTGGACAAGAGCTGCTCAAGGAAGTAGCCCGACGACTGCCCCGCGGACCGCACCAGCTCAATGGTTGTCCCAGAGCCGGCTTCCACGGTAGAGCCGGACCCTTTTGGAATGACGATGAGCACGGCTATCTTCTGGTCCTTTAGCTGCTGCCTGGCGTCTGTTTCGGACGGGGTCTGGACGTCGAGAGCAGACTCGGCGCGGAGGGTTTGCTGGAATATGCCACTTGCCGCAGACCGGTCGAGGTCGACGAAGGCCACAGGCACTTTGGGCGTGGGACCAGAGGACCAGTATTCCCCGAACGCCGCGCCGACGATGGTCGTGAAGATGATGGGGACCAGCAGCAGCCAGATGAAGGACGATCTGTCCCGTGTGATGAGACGCAGCTGAAGACCTGCAATGGCAAATGCCTTGCGGACCATGACAGACTCCTTTTCTACCGGTAGTTCCTGTTCAGGACCATGAGGGAGATGAACAGGAATACGGCAGCCATGGCCAGGCAGACACCGACGGGACGGAGGATGGACGAGACCCCGCCGCCGTTCACCATGAGGCTGGTGAAGCCTTCGACCGACCACCGCGTGAACGTGAGTCGGGACATGGAGTTCATCCAGGCCGGCATGTTGTACACGGGCCACATTGTACCACCGAGGAGACTGTAGATGAGCGCTACGGCAGGTCCGACAGAGCTGGCCTGCTCGGGCGTGCGCGCGAGGGCTGTGACCAGCGTCGAGAGACCTGCCCCGGCCAGCACGCTTGCTGCGGCCATGACGATGACGGCGGGCACCGAAGCGCCCCAGTTGACACGGTAGAGCAGCCGGGTCAGGACGATGATCATGGTGAACTGCAAGGCGGCGATGACGAAGATGCCGACCAGCTTACCCAGCAGGACCTGGGCACGGGAGGTTGGTGTTGTCAAGACGCGCGACAGCGTGTGCTGGCGCTGTTCCTCCAGCATGCCTTCGGTGCCGGTATTCGCAGTGAAGATCAGGTACAGCAGGGCCATGCCCACCGCGTAGTAGTCGAGTGCCCGGGGCACCTTGACGCCCTCCTGCGTCGTCGTTGCGACCGAAACGGTGCCCGTTTGCTGGGATGTGCTGACCTCTGCCACCACCCCCTGCACGGCTTCCTGCATGCGCTGGGGCGGGACGGCCCCGGACTGCTGGAGCGCCCGGATGGCGATGGATGCAGCCAGTTGTCTGCGCTGGACCTCGGCCGTGAAGGACTCCACGATGTTGCGGATGACGCCAGCCTGGGTAGGGGTGTCGGGGTTCCCCAGGACGATGATGGATACCTTGGTCCCGGCGGTCACGCCGCTGCTGAATCCTGCGGGGATGATGACAGCCGCACCGGTCTTGCCCTGTTCGACGAGTGTACGCGCCTCGGCCTCGCTGGGCACAGTCGTGACGACGAGCAGGTCCGCCAGCTGTGGGCTGGCGAAGACGTCCTGCGTCAGGTGCCTGGCCATATCCCCGTGGTCGAGGTCGACGAGGGTGACGTTTGCCGTGAAGGAGCTGCCGGCCCAGTTGAGGACCGTTCCCAGGACGATGATCATTACCATGGGGATGATCAGCAGGACTACGAATGCGGATTTGTCGCGGACGCGGACCTTGAGGTCTTTGACTGCAATGTGCCAGAACTTCACATCAATCTCTCAAGCTGGTCCCTGTGAGGTTGAGGAACAGGTCCTCCAGGTTTGGCTCCTTCACGTCGATGGTCGAAACGGGACAGCCTGCGTCGTCGAGCGCGGAGATGATACCGGCGAGCAGTGATCGGCCCTGGTCCGTGGCAATGCGGATCGTCTTGTCACGGAGTTCGACGGTGTCGACTCCCGGCAGTGCCGCAAGACGGTCGCGGACTGCGCCGTCAGCCTCCCGGACGAGCTGCACGCTGATGATGTCCTTGTTGCCGGCCTGAAGCCGCAGGTCTCTCTGCGTGCCATCGGCAATGACCCTGCCGTGGTCGATGATAGCGATGTGGGTGCACAGAAACTCGACCTCTTCCATGTAGTGACTTGTGTACAGCAGCGTCATACCCTGGCGGTTGAGTTCCTTCAGAGTTTCCAGGATGCTGTTGCGTGACTGTGGGTCCACACCCACGGTGGGCTCGTCCAGGATCAGCAGCCGGGGCTGGTTGAGCAGGCCAACTGCGATGTTGATGCGGCGCTTCATGCCGCCCGAGTATGTCTCGATGTGGTCCTTCTGACGGTCGGCCAGCTGGACGATGTCCAGGACGGCGTCGACGCGAGATGTAAGCATGCTCGGCGGGACGTCCTGCATGCGCGCGAAGAATGTCAGGTTTTCCCGGGCCGACAGCGTCGGGTACAGTGCGATGTCCTGTGGCACGACACCGATCGAGCGGTGGACAGCCATCGGGTCATGCAGGATGCTGTGCCCGTCGATGACGACGTCTCCACTGGAAGGTGCTACCAGGCCGCACATCATGGAGACGGTCGTGGTCTTGCCGGCCCCGTTGGGTCCCAGCAGGCCGAATGCCTCGCCTGCAGGAATGCTGAAGTGTATGTCGTTCACAGCCGTCAGCTTGCCGAAGCGTTTCGTGAGGTCCTTCACTTCTACGAGCATGACGGTCTCCTTCTCATGAGTGGCTGAGACGGCGGAACAGGTATCACCGTCGTGGCGTTCCCGGTCGACTACCGAGGCTGTTCGGCCGCGCGCTCGTAGACGAACACGTCCGGTTCACCGTGACGCCAGACGTCGAATTCGAGTGCCGTCACTGTCTCGAGGAGAGTCGTGTGGATCCCGTTGCCGGCAGGGACCATGGTCTGGATGTTCCTGACTCCAGGATAGAGGGCAAGCATATGCCTGACAAGCACCTGTAGGTGCTTGGGGCTTCCGTCTGCGAAATCGATCGTGACCTCGCCTTCGCCGTGATCGGGATGACAGACGACCAGCAGGCTGCGCAGGGAACCCTTGCTACTGCGAAGGCCGATGGCCTTGTCGAAGGGAGGCCAAGCGACGACGCCGGGACGGGCGACCGGCCAGAACTTCCATCCCTGAGGGAGGAATCCACAGCTCATTGCACTGGAAGCCGACCCAAGAATCCACGCCCTCGCCTCGTCGAACGGCACTGCCGAAACCAGTGGCGACAACTCCGCGTTGGACCGGGCTGGGCCGTCCAGCTTCGCTTCGGCAAGGATGAACGATGCTTTCCGCTCAAATCCGTAGTGCTCGACGATATGGATGCTGGCCAGATTGTCCATATATGTGGACAGACCAATCTTCTGTGCGCCCTCGCGGACTGCCTTCTCGATGAAGTAGTCGGTTAGTGCCTTGCCGGCACCGTGTCCCTGTGAAGCTGTGTCGGTGCGGATCCCCTCGATCCACACGTAACCGGGGGCAAGATTGACCGTCCGCGCAAACGCGATGACGGACCCGTTCAGGTCGGCGACCGCAACCTCGGAATCCCGCATGCGGAACCATTCGTCGATAACGTGTGGGACGTAGTCGTCACCTTCCCATACCTGGGAACTGATCGCAAGGATTCGCTTGCGGTCGGCCAGCCGTGCTGTGCGAATCGTGACTCCCATGTGTTCCCCCTGTCATTGTTAAGTGACGGCATTCTACACCATCCTACATAGAGTATACCTATGTGCCGTCCGGGCTTCAACCGTTGATTGGGGTCAGCTGGCAATTACTGCCAAGTGGTACATTGGCCGAGTACAGTGAGACCCGTTCATCAGGGCACTGCAGGTAAGGGCAGGGTTGGATTCCTGCCTGCGCGTCGGACCCGGACGCTCCCTGTCTGCGCGCGTTCTTCCTAGAGGAAACGTGCCCAGAAGAGGATCGTCAGCGGGAACAGGAGGGTCGAGACGATGACGTTCCGGGAAAGCTTCTGGACGTCCAGTCCGATCTCGGCACCATACACCACGCTGGCAACCATGGTTGGCATGGCGCTCTGGATGATGAATGCGCTGCGGATGTCGCCCGCGACGGGCAGGATGAGCGTCAAAGCCAGTGCCATTGCTGGTATGAGGGCGAGCTTGATGCCGGCAGGAATAAGCGAGCGCCAGTTGAATTCCATCTCAACGGTCAGCCCCACGAACAGCATGGCCAGCGGCGACGTGGAGTTTCCGACGAGCTTGCATGCATCGGTGAAGAACAGTGGAAGAGGAACGCGCTTGAGGACGAGCGCAAGTAGCATGGCGACCAGCGGTGGGTTAATGAAGCTCCGGGCGTTCTTGTGCACCCAGGTGCTGAAGACCATGAACGAATGCGTCTGTTCATAGATGACTGCAAGCGGCAGTGCGGCTTGGCCCAAGATTGCCTGCACCACGGGGTATCCCATGAACCCGGTGTTCCCAAGGAATCCCGAGAAGACCGTTTCGCGATAGCCCACGGGGACGAGCCTGAAGGTCAGGTATCCGACGGCCTGGATGGCGATGACACCCGGAATGAGCCACAGCGCCTTCATCGGGATGGGGTTGCTGTACAGGCTGATGAAGGTGAGAGCGGGGAGGGAAACATTGAACACGACCTTGCGGATGCTGGCAGCATCCTGCGTCGAAAGGACATGGAGCCGACGAAGGAGGATGCCCACGACTACGATGAGGATCAGCGTAAACACAGGACTCATTTCTGTCAGGCCGACAAGTTGTTTCATATCCTTGCCATGATAGCGGAAAAGGGGCATGGCGTCCAGCCTTGGATCCTGCAAACGGGGCGATTGTGCGGACGATTTTCAGCTACTCTGCTTCTGTACCCTGTCGCGAAAGCCCTGTGCTATGCGGTGGGCGACCACGAGGTAGTGGTCCAGGAGCAGGGCACGATCGTCAGCAGATGTGCCGCCGGATGCCCCAAGCACCGTTTCGCAGGCTCTGGGGCGCTCCACCTGTTCGACGAAGACGGCGTAGGCTCGTTCAGCAGCAGCATTGCCGCGGATGTGTCGCTCGATGAAGTCGAGTTCGCGCTGGATGTCGCTCTCGCCCGCGGCGAGGACGGCTCGCACCGTTTCAGGGCGCTCGGCAGTCTGGGCCGCCTGGTCCGCATCACTGCCGAGTGGCTGATCGAACGTGAATAGGGCAGTCCTGTACATGCGTCTCCTCATGCGGCCCGACGTTCACCGTCCGGTCCGAGCTGAAACAGGTAGTTGAGGTAGTCTCCCCCCTGCTGCCACCACGGGTTCTCGCAGAAGCACGTGGATCCAACACACGGAAGCGCCCCGGTTCCTGTGCCAAGGTATCGCATGACGCCCAGGAGGACGCGTCTGGGACCGGCCGGAAAGCAGTACATGGCGAACCATCCCTCCGGCAGACAGTTGTCACCCGGCCACCACATGACCTGATGGACATAGCTGTCGCGTATCCATAGTTCCGCCAGGCGCAGTGCCTTTGCCACAAACGCCTCCCAGAGCGAGGGTTCGAAGCTGCGAATTGGCGTTCCAGAACGCAGGAACAGGCTCTCGCGGACGTTGTCCCAGTGGATCTGAACGAGGACGCGGACGTCGTGTCGACCGCCGAGATCACGCGGGTCAAGCAGCAGGCTGGTCTCGCAGATGAGCATCGGCGTCTTCATGAATGCGCCTCCTCGGACGGGGTATTCATGAGATCGGCGCTGTCAGGGCATAGGAGGTCCTGGAGCAGGACGTAGAGTTCGAAGACGTTGTGATGGTATAGCAGGCGCAGATGCTCCAGTTCGACAGGTTCGAGTGTGGGGCGGGAAAGAGCCCACTCGTCAAACGCACGGTCGTCGGTCAGTGCCATGAGCAGTGATTCGTAGCGGACCGCGAAGGCCGCATCAGTCAGAATGCGTCGAGCAACAAAGCCGAGTTCCCTGCTCAGGTCGTCCGGAGAAGCCTCGAGAAGTCGCTGGATGTTGGCAAGGTCAGACGCGGTGATCCGGACGTCGCCAGCAGTTGTGAGACGTCCAAAGTCGCTATGCCGAGGAAAGACGAACAGGATCGTCTGGTCCATGCTGCCTCCAATCGAAGGCGGTGCACGAAACGCTCTCTGCAAGCCACAACGGATTCTACCAACGTGTGAATGGTAACCTCTGACCTCTGTCGCGTTGCGCCGATGCTCAGTACCCTGCAAACCCGAACTTCAACACATCCCTGACTGCCTGGACAATGGTGCGTTCTGTCTCCACCGTGCTTGCCACAGGAACCTGAAACCTATCTATCGTCAGGATAGGTCGGTGGCTGTTCTTGTCAAGTCCGGCTCGTGATCGTCTCTAGGTGGCCATGAACACTAGCAAAAATGGTTGTTGATCTCTGTCCGACCCCATCCGTCGCAGCCCTCCTGTTTGTTTATGAGATCAAGCCCTGGTCGTGGAGGATGCCGCGGAACGCGCGCAGGGCATTGCTGTGAGCGTGTTCTTCCCACGAGGGTTCGGACGGGCAGTAGGCCTCGCGCCAGAGCCTCCGGACCTCATCTGCAATATCTTCGCTGACCGCGCCATGCTGACGCAGGCGGTTGTTTGCCACGGCACACCATAGGCTGTCGATCTGGGCCAGGAGAGAATCACCAAGGCATCCAAACTCGAAGCAGGTCGCGTACATCGGCGTCGTCGGGGTGCTGATTGCATGTTTCCGGTAGATGTAGTCGATCATGTCGCCCTCCATGCGGTAGAACTCCAGGGGTGTGGTGGCGACGACATTCTGGTAGTCGATGCGTTTCATCCACTGCGTTGAGGGCACGGGATCCAGCTCCGAGTTCACGACACTCATGCGGTTACGGGGCCCGTAGCCTGTGTGCAGGTCGACGTGTACCAGATGGGGTGCAGCTTTCAGACAGTCGTCGACCAGGTGACGCATGACCTGGGTTTCCGGCTGCCACTCGGTTCCGCCGTAATAGAGACCTGCCTGCTCTTCATACTGTCCAGCCAGAAGTGCCTGTCGGAGCATCCCTGACTTGCCCGCTGCGGCAAGGCTCATCATCTTTCCCGTGAGGAGAAGGCGATTCCACCGTACGGAAGGCATGGGTCCCTGCGGCTGGAAGGTCGACCGGAGGCTCCGATAACCGTCGTTGACCCGTTCGCCGGAATCCCATGACATGACGAAGTTGCGATTCAGATCGACGTTTGCCGCGTTGGTGCGCTGCTCGTGCTTCATGCCCCACGGGTTGATGGCATGGACGAGGCATAGTGACGTCGCCTCTGGGTCAAGCGCCGGGAGGACCTCGCTCATCGCCAGCTCCATAACCGCCGAGCCCACAAACCCTTCGATGCCGTGTTCACCAGTTGTCACCACCAGCATGTGCTGTGCCTGTCCGGTTGCCGGAGCATGCAGGACGTCGATGCTCAGATCGCGCTCGCCTTCGCGGATCAAGTGCACCTCCATCCGGCTGGAGGGCCAGCGGAGCGCAATACGGGCGAGGCTGGAACGGAACCTCTCGCGGGATGCCTCGTAGCTCTGTGGAATCAGAGATCTCATGGGGCTAGAAGGGACCGAAGCGCAGTGAAACTGCGAGCAGAAGGAACGCAGCCGTCACGACCAGTGTCGCGAGCTGGAGGATGATCGTCCAGCGGAACCAGCGGGGGTACGACACGCTGGTCAGTCCCAGTCCGATCAGCAGGACGGCGTTGGTCGGATACATGAGGTTGCTGAAGCCGTCGCCGAAGCAGAATGCTGTGACCGCGATTTGCCGTGTGAGCCCGACGAGGTCCGCGAGCGGTGCAAGAAGTGGCATCATGAGGAACGCCTTGGCTGACGCGGACCCGATGAAGAAGTTCATCCCAAGCGTCACGGCGTAGATGAGCAGGCTGGCCGCGGAAGGTGACGTCTTCGCAATGCCGGTGGCTGCGCCGTGAAGGATCGTGTCCATGATCCCTGCCTCGGCGACGATGTGCTTGACACTCATGGCCATCAGGATGAGCAGGATGCCAGGGGCCATTCCTGTCAGACCGGAGGTGAAGGTCCTGAACGTGTCACGTGCGCCCAGGCCGGACATGAACCCGGCGCCCAGGCCGGCTGCCACGAAGGCGAGACCGATGATGGGCAGGGAGTATGTCTGGAGCATGGGGACCAAGGGTCCCAGCAGGACCACTGCCAGCATGAGCCCGAGACACGAGACGGACCACGTGACTGTGCGGCGAGGCGTCACAAGGGTGAGGCTGTCGGACGACTGCTGGTAGTGCGCGCGAGCTGCCTGCTCCTCCGGCCAGGACACGTTCGATGCGGCATCACGTTCGACGCGGCGCGCATGCAGGATGACGAATGACGCCACGAGGACATACATGACCGCAAAGACGATGATGCGAAACCATGCCCCAGAGAACAGGGGCAGTCCGGCGATGCCCTGGGCGACCCCGATGCTGAAGGGGTTGGCGATGGCAGCGCTGAATCCGAAGCCGGTGGCGAGCAGGCTCATGCCGAGCCCCGTGAGCGAATCCCAGCCCATGGACCACGCCAAGGCGACGACGATGGGGATCAGGGGTACCGTCTCCTCGAAGATGCCCAGCAGAGCGCCCATGGCCATGAAGAAGAGACAGACGACTGCAATCAGCACATACCTCCGGGAACGGAACTTCGTCACGATCCGAGCGATGATCGTACGGATGACGCCAGCATGATCCAGGACGGCGAAACTGCCGCCGACGAGCAGGATGAACAGGATAATGGTGATGACCATGACCGCATCACTGCTGCCGAGGACCTCCACCGGGGCGGTGAACCACCTCCATATGGGAAGTGGGCGCGCCTGTGTCAGGCTGAACGAGGTTGGATCCAGGACCTCACGCCCATCCCGTATGGTGCGCTGGTATTGACCGGCCGGGACAAGGCGCGTCAGGATCCCCGCGCCGATCATGAGGACAAGAAGGATGAGTGCCGCCGAAATAAACGCGCGCCTGCCGATGCGGGTGCCGGACCGTTGTTGTTCCATGATTCCTCCCCGATCCACGATGAGACGGGCTCTCGTTGTGGTGAGGGCCCGTCATGATCTCCCGTTGTTCTTCGTGAAACCGTACTTTCGCTCTGCTAGATGGCTGCTAGGATTATCCCCGGCATACCCAGATGGAGTGAGTGGGTGATGCGGCCGTTGGCGTGGACAACCATGGCCCCTCCGAAGGTACCTCCGTCAAAGTCCTTTTCTCCCAACGAGTTTGTCATGAGCGTCGTGACACCCAGCTTCTGGACGCGCTCAAGGTAGATGCGGCGCTCTTCGGTCTCCCACCGGTTCTGGTCGCACAGGCCGCTGTCGAAGCAGCGCGCGAACGGCATGAGGAGATAGGTTGGATGCTGTTCCTGCACCTGCTCCGCGACGGTGTCGTTGAAGAGGTCGCCACAGATGGCAAACGCAAAGCGGCCGATCGGCGTATCGACGGCAGCGCATTCCGTTCCCTCGCGATAGAGTCTCGAGTCACTGCCCTGGTCGTGCCACTGCGGATCGATGCGACGGTACTTCAGGAGCATGTCCCCGCTCGGGCCTACCAGGACGGCAGTGTCATACAGGGCCGCTCCATCCCGTTCGAGGATACCGAATGCGATGTGGACACGGCTGGACCTGGCGAGCTCGGCGAAATGAGTCACAGCCGGACCGGGCACGGGTTCTCCCAGCATCAGGTCATGCCGGGGATCATTGTTGAGGATGAGTCCCGTGGTCGCCGCTTCCGAGAACAGGATAAGGTGTGCCCCCGCTTTTGCTGATTGAGTCACTGCAAGGTCCATTCGTTCGATATTCTTTGCTGTGTCTGCCCCAACACGATGTACTACCAGTGATACGTTCATCATTGCTCCCCCTTTTCAAGGCTCACCCCCGCCAGTCGCTGCGCAATTCTGGATCCCTCCAGGAACGCAGGACTGTCAAGCGCTCTAGCCCCATCATAGGTGAACGTCTTTCTTTTGCAACATCGCCGTTCAGGCACCAGAATGCCTGATGTGCTATGGGCCAAACTCAGGACTTGGATTGACCTCTGCGTCATTGCCGTATCCCTGACGTTCCCAGAACCCCTTGAAGTCGGGGTCGGTCGACAGCTCGATGCGCACGACCCACTTGCACCACTTGTATCCAAGCTTGTCCTCGGCGGCCAACTGGAACGGGTAGCCGTTGCGGGCGACCAGATCTTCGTTGTTGACACGGTACGCCAGCAGCATGTTGCGCTCGAGTACCGTTGCGAGAGGCAGGGAGGTGGTATAGTCGTCCTGGCCGTGAAAGATGACGGTGACCGCTGACGCCAATGGAGTCGCCAGTGCCAGCAGGTCCTTCATGAGAACGCCCTCGAACAGGCCGGTCGCACTCCAGCCTTCCACGCAGTGCAGCGTGATGAGCTTCTGGTAGCGCGGGCGCGCGAGGACGTCGGCGTACGTGAGGCGCTGGGGGGTCTGCACCGCTCCATCGATGACGAGCCGGTACGCTGCAAGCTCCACCGACTGAGGCCCCCGGACTGAGTTGTCGGGAAGCGTCTTGAAGTCCCTCAGGGGCTTGCCTTCGTACGCGAGAATCTCCACGCTCCCCAAGTTCTTCGCGGGCTGCAGGGGGCCCTTGATATCCTTCTCCTGCACTGTGGATGGCGCAGTGGCGCAACCGCTGGCTGTGGCGATCATCAGTGCCAGGAGGACAATACACGTGATGTGCAACATGGTATGCATGGTTGCTCCTTTCCACGCCAGGCGCATTGACCCGGCCTTGGCGCGATCCTGCCTGCAGTGTAGCAACGCTGGTCGCAATGGCAACGCCTGGAGCATACCGCGTCCTGACCAATGTGCCATCACAGTTGCCGGTCGAGCACGTCATTAAGTCTGTTATTCCTGCCGACATGCTGGACACGGAGACGACCTACTACATCAACCTGACTGGCCGGTTCGTCATCGGGGGCGGCGGCCGACATAGGCCTCCCGGGTCGCAAGGTCATGGTCGACACCTATGGCGAGATGGGCCGTCATGGTGGAGGCGCGTTCTCGGGCAAGGACCCCACCAAGGTCGACCGGTCGGTGGCCATGGCGGCGAGGTACTGTGCCAAGAACATCGTCGCGTCCGGCCTCGCCACGCGTTGCGAGGTTCACGTCGCCTACGCCATCGGCGTCGCGCATCCACTGTCCGTGTACGTCGATACGTTCGGCACGTCCACCATCGATGAGGAGACGATCGAACGAGCGCTGCTCCAGGTCGTCGACCTGAGGCCCGAAGCCATCATTCAACACTTTAGTCTGCGGCGGCGCCTCTACAGTGCCATCGCGTGCTATGGCGCCTTTGGCCGGGACGACTTTGACCTGCCCGGGGAGCGGACCGACATCGCAGACAAGCTGCGTTCGCTGGTCGGACAGCTGCAGGTTGCCGTTTAGTCTTCGGATTCCTTCACCACCATCAATTGTGAACCCCATTGTACCTGGTACAAGGGGGTTCACAATTGATGGGGACGAGATGAGGGAGCGAAGGAGGGCAAGGTTGCGGACGTAGGCGGGGTCGCCTCCAGGCGTCTCGAGAATGCCGGGTGTCTTGCCGAATCGCGTGTCGGCCAGCAGGAGGCGAAACGGTTCCAGTCCGATCTCACCCTGACCTATTTCTGCGTGTCGGTCGATCTTTGAGCCTAGTGTGCCCCTGGAATCGTTGAGATGAAACGCCCGGACATTGTCCAGGCCAAGGGTGCGGTCCAACTCGTGGACAGTTGCGGCGTATCCTTCTCGCGACCGGATGTCATAGCCCGCGCCGTAGATGTGACAGGTGTCGATGCAGTAGCCCACGCGAGCGGGAAAGTGGCACAGGCTGCGTATGGCGGCGAGTTCCTCGAACGTGCCGCCCAGGACCGATCCGGCACCCGTGGTCGTTTCAAGGAGCACCATGGTGCGACGCGCGCGGGTGTGTCGGAAGATGTAGTCCAGGCTTCGGGCCGCCACCACGATTCCCTTTTCGGCTCCTTGGCCGCGGTGAGCCCCAGGATGGACGACGAGGAAGGGAACGCCCAGGCGTTCGGTCCTGCCGATGTCGCTGACCATGCAATCCCTGGACTTGGCGAGAAGGTCGGGGTCGCGGGCCGCAAGGTTGACGAGATACGCGGCATGGACTGTTCCAGGGACCAGGTGATTTAGCTTCATGCCGCGCTTGAACGCTGAGATGTCGTCGCGTGACAACGGTGGTGCCTGCCACTGCAGTTGATTCTTGGTGAAGATCTGAAGCGTCTCGCATGTGCACTCGTGAGCATTCTGAGGGGCGTTTGCCACTCCCCCCGCGATGGAAACATGGGCCCCCAAGATCATTAGTCTACTCTTCTGTTTTCGTCGTGGGCAAGATAAAATGTGGAGCCGCCATACCGTTCCACACGGAAACGAGGATCGGCACAAAGCCTATTGAGTACTGGATAAGGGTCGATACCAGACCGGCGGAGCAGTGCGATGACCTGGTCCTCTCGCATGGGGTGTCGCTTGCAGATGGAGGTGAGCGTGTCGACAGGATCAACCCCTGCGTCGACGGTGAATGCCTCGAAATCGGATCCAGAGAGTTGCACACCGCCCAGAATACTCTCTGCTTCTGCCAGTTTCTCAGAGCCTACTGGGCGGACAAATGGCTCAGCGGGTGGGCGGATAGGCGTATCAACAAACACACGATCGGGCCCGACTTCCTGCAGCAGCCAGTGCAATTCCTGGAGGACAGCGGGTGAATCATTGATGCCTTCCAGCAGCATCATCTCGACCCACAACTGTCCCTGTCGCTGCATACGGGAGTAGGCAATGAGCCCTTGTCGCACAGCATCAAAAGTGATCCCGGCGCATGGACGGTCAATGCGGTGAAATAACGCATCTGTTGGAGCATTGAAGGAGGTCAGAACGATATCAGCTGCGGCCAGGTCGGCGCGCACCGCCGGATCCGAAAGCAGCACACCATTGGTAATAACGGCAACAGGAATGCTGGTCAAATGCCGGATTTCTCGGATAAGATCTCCCAGGCGTAGATACAAGGTCGGTTCCCCATTTCCGACAATGGAAATGTACTCGGGCGGCGGCGTTATGTGCTTCAGCGCATCCTTCAGTTCACCGACAATATCCTGCAGCGGGAAGAATTCCTGCCGTACGACCGTTGGATGGTCGGTGCGTCCGAGCATACAGTAGATACAGCTCTTGTTGCATGTTTTGTCAGGGATGGTGCTGATACCGAGACTGCGGCCGAGCCTTCTCGATGGGACTGGACCGTAGATATAGCGATAGGTCATGAACTACTCCTCCTCTTATGGACTTCGGACTGCCATCGGTCAGCTGAAAGAACGCCTGTACCGGTTGTAGACGGGCACAATACCTGCAGAGGGCATCCGCTACACACGGGATGTGCACGACAATGCTCTTTCGCAAGTCGGACTAGCAGTGCATGCAATTCATTGTACATCTGAACGTCGACGGGCAGACGTGCTGTGAAAAACGACTGTGTCGTATCGTAATCGACGCCAGGGGGCAGCAAGCTCAGTCTCGCGCCGATACGCCTGGTGTACGCGTCCACGACGAAGACGGGACGACCAGCGGCATACAGCAGGATGCTGTCCGCCGTCTCCTTGCCGATGCCGCGCACGGACAGGAGGTCCGCCCTCAGCGCCTGGAGGTCAGCATCCACCAGCTCTGCAGGGTCCCCGTGGGGTGTATGCCGCATGAGCCACGCAGACAACGCCTGGAGGGTACGCGCCTTCATGTTGTGGTACCCAGCAGGTCGGATGAGGGTTGCCAGCTCCAGCTCGGGCAGTGCGGTCAGAGCCTGGGCCGACATCGCGCCGCTGGAGCGAAGAACGTCGATCGCTTTCTCGACGTTCGACCACGCCGTGTTCTGGGTCAGCACCGCGCCAACGGCAACCTCGAACGGCGTGTCGCCGGGCCACCAGTGCTGTGGTCCCTTCACTGAAACAGGGTACTCCATGAAAGCTTCGGCGCAAGAGGGCCAATGTGGCGTGTCCGCATGGGACTCGAAAGCGGCCCGGCAGTTGACAACGGGCTGATTGCAGAATACTCTGTCATATCATGAGTAGTACGGAAACCAAAAGAACAAACATGCTTCGGCACCTTGGGCCTGCACTGTCGCGGTATTGGCCGCAGTATGTCGGCGGTATCCTTATCCTTGGCACCGTCGACGTTATCCAGACGGTCATCCCGGGGATAACGGCACGCATCATCGACGGACTTGCGCTGTTCAAGGCGGGTCCTCGTGAGCTGGGCGCTGCGATGCTCCAGATAGGGCTCCTGGTCGTGGCGATGACCATTGGGCGGTATCTGTGGCGGTATCTCCTGTGGGGTTCGGCGAGGCGGGTTGAAGAGCAGATGCGCCGGAACCTCTTCGCGAAGTTCATGTCGCTTTCGGCCGAGTTCCACGACAGGCACAAGACGGGAGACCTGATGGCGCTCGTGACCAACGACCTCGAGGCGGTGCGGGAGGCGCTGGGCGACGGCCTGCTCATGATTTCGGACTTCATCATCATGACGACATTCACGCTCTTCGCCATGTTCCGCTTCAACCGCTCGCTGACACTGATGACGCTGGTGCCTCTCGTGCTCATCGCCCTCGTCGTAACGCGTTCGGGGCCCATAGTGTTCCGGCTGTTCAAGCGTGTACAGGACGCGTTCTCCGCCGTGAGCGATTATGTGCAGGAGGCCATGACCGGCATCCGGGTCATCAAGGTCTTCACCCGCGAGGACGCTGCCGCTCGCGGCTTGGGGGAACGGGCGATGGAGATCGAACGCCGCAATGTGAGACTCGTGACAATCTGGGGGCTCACCTTTCCCCTCATCGACTTTCTCGGGTCCATTGCTACGCTGATTCTTCTGTGGGCAGGCGGCCTTCTTGTCACGAGGGGACAGTTCAGTATCGGAGGGCTGGTTGCCTTCAACACGTACATCGGTATGCTTGCCTGGCCGATGCTTGCGCTGGGCTGGGCCATTAACCTGTTCCAGAGAGGCCAGGCTTCTCTTGCCCGGATCAACGAGATCCTCGACACGCAGCCGACCATCCTTGAGCGGCCCGACGCGCTTACGCTGGACAACATGCATGGGGATATTGCATTCGACCACGTGACGTTCGAGCGTGAAGGAAAGCGCATTCTCGACGACGTCAGCTTCTATGTGTCTCCCGGCCAGCGGGTCGGTATTATCGGTCCCATCGGCTCAGGCAAGACAACGATTGTCTCGCTGCTGACACGCGCCTACGACACGACGTCGGGACGGATCCTGGTCGACGGCAATGACGTCCGGGACTACCGGATCGACGACCTGCGGCGGGCGATCGGCGTCGTGACCCAGGACGTGTTCCTGTTCTCGGACTCGCTTGAGGAAAACATCAACGTGGCCGGCCTGCCGGTCGGCTCGGAAGAGGTTCACGAGGCGACAAGGCTTTCCGGCGTCTACAAGAACATCATGGAATTTCAGGACGAGTTTGGTACCGTGGTCGGCGAGCGGGGCGTCACGCTGTCCGGCGGCGAGAAGCAGCGTGTCACGATCGCGCGCGCCATTCTCAAGAAACCTCGCATCCTTGTCCTGGACGATGCTCTGTCGGCTGTGGACGCCGACACCGAGAAACACATCCTCGACAACATTGCAAGCTTTGAGACAACGCCAACGACCATCGTCATCAGCAACCGCATCTCCGCACTGCGGAACATGGACAAGATTCTGGTGCTCGACAGTGGGCACGTCGAGGAAGAAGGGACGCATAGCGATCTTCTGCGGGCGAAAGGGATGTACTGGCATATTTTCAGGAAACAGCTGGTCGAGCGCAAGGTGGAGAAGGAATGAGCGAACTGATCACGCAGGAAGAAGTCAAAGAGCGTTCGTTCGACGTAACACTGATGCGTCGCATGCTGCACTTCGCGAGGCCGCAGGCCTGGCTCCTGCTCATAGCATTCGTGCTGGTCTGTGTGCTGAACGCTGGGGATATCTTGAAACCTCTGATCGTCCGCAGCGCGATCGACCGGTACATCGATCCGACGTCTTCGAGATTTGTCCAGCTGGACATCGCTGAGGACGCCAAACTGGTAGACAGCCTGGTACCCCCGGGCGCGCGGTTCGCACTGGATGGCCACTCCTACTATGACAAGACCGAGTTTGCTCACGCCGGCAGCGTCCTGGGCCGCTCTCTGTCCGGAACCCGGGTCTCGTTCTACGTCATCACGCCGGACAAGGCCGTACAGCTTGGAGCCGACGCGCTGGCTGTGTACGCAGGCGGGGCAGCGCCCGTTCTCTTTAAGGCACCGGTGCCCGCTTTTGCGGAAGGGTCGTTCCTGATGAACGTGGATGACCTCCAGCGCCTGCCTGCCGCCGAGATTGAACGGCTCCGCTCGCCGGACAGGGCCGGGGTCAGGCGCCTGTCCCTCATCTTCTTCGTGGTCATCGCGATCATGCTGGTCGTTGCCTATTGCAACAGGCTCCTGCTGGAGGTTGTGGGGCAGCGCGTCGTGTACGACATCCGCGTGCAGCTCTTCCGGCACATCGAGCGTCTCCCATTCAGCTATTTCGACAAGGCCCCGTCCGGTCGTCTCACGACACGGGTCACTAATGACATCGCTGCCCTGGCCGACATGTATGTCAACTCGCTGGTCAACCTGGCCAAGGATTCACTGCTCCTGGTGGGTGTCCTGGTCACGATGTTCACATTGAATGTATTCCTGACGTGGATCCTGGTGGGCGTGCTTGCGGCCGTGATCGTCATCACCGCCACGCTGCGTATCCCCATGCGCGATACCCACCGTATGGCGCGGACGCGCCTGGCCCGTATCAACGCGTTCATCGCCGAGCGCCTGCAAGGTGTACGCATCGTTCAGCTGTTTGCCATCGAGGAGAAAGAGAAGGAGGAGTTTGACGTCATCAACCGCGATTTCACGCGTATCCGTCTGCGCCTCGTGCATCTTAACGGCATTTTCCGGCCGCTGGTGGCCGCACTCTCGACGTTTGCCATTGCTCTTCTCCTGTACTTTGGGGGAGACCGCATTCTTGGTGGGACCCTGTCTTTTGGAACGCTCATTACGTTCACCTTCTACGCGGCGATCTTCTTCCGCCCCGTGCAGGAGCTTGCCGAGCAATTCGATACCATCCAGTCGGCCATGGCCTCCGCCGAAAAGATCTTCCGTGTCATGGATGAGCCGGAGGAAGTCTATACGCCCGACACGTTCGACGGCCGGCTCCCCTCTTCATACGACATCGAGTTCGAGGACGTCTATTTGAGTTACAACAAGGGCGAGGAGATTCTCAAGGGCATCTCTTTCAAGGTCGAACAGGGCGGATCTGTTGCGCTCGTCGGCTCGACTGGCGCAGGGAAGACGTCTATTACCGGCCTGGTGCCGAGGTTCTATGACCTCGACAGTGGACGTGTCCTGCTCGGAGGCATGGACGTGGCGACACTGCCAGTCGAATTCCTGAGGCACAGCGTTGCCTTCGTCATGCAGGACGTCTTCATCTTCAGCGGCAGCGTTCTGGACAACATCGCCCTGTTCGAAGAGCATCCGGATGAGCAGCGTGCGGCCGAGATCGTCGACTACCTGGGCATGGGATTCGTGAAGGGCCTCGAGGGGGGTCTGCACTACCGTCTGTATGAGCGGGGCAACAACCTGTCATCCGGCCAGCGCCAGCTCATCCCGTTTTCCCGGGCCCTGTACTTCGACCCCAAGGTCCTCATCCTCGACGAGGCCACGTCCAACATCGACACGGAGTCCGAGGCCGTGATCCAGGCAGCCATTCGCAAGATCCTCAAGGGTCGCACAAGCATCATCGTAGCGCACCGCCTGTCGACCATCCGTACGGTCGACCGCATTCTCGTCGTGCAGAAGGGGCGCATTGGTGAATCCGGAACACACGAGGAATTGCTCGCAAAGGGCGGCATCTACCAGAGCCTCTACGAGCTTCAGTCTCTGAGCGAAGAGAAGACGTGAGAATCTCGTTCCGGGGGTATTGACCCCTGGAACGGTTGACAAAGCGCGCCATGGCGCTATAGATACACGGGGTGGTATCGTTGCTCCACCGGCCGGAGAGGTGTGCTGTGGAACTCAAGGGACTTGTTCTCCACCAGCGGTACAGAATCTACGAGCAAACTGGGACTTCGGGCATGGCCACAGTCTGTCTGGCCAGGGAAATCGCGACTTCCGCGATGGTGACCGTACTTCTCCTCGAACCACCGATCACACGAGATGCCAGCTCCGTCCGGCGCTTCCTCCGGTCCGCGGAATTGGGTTGTCGTTCTGGACACCCATATGTTGAGCCTATCGAAGACTACGGCCAGGAACAGGACATCTGCTACATGGTGACCCGGTTTGGTCAGGAGGGGGCCACGCTGGCGGAGTTGGAGCGTAACAATACTGCATTGCCCACGGTCCAGGCTGTGTGGATCTGTTCATGCGTCGCCTCAGCACTGGAGGGTGCCGTCGCGTACGGCGGCATCCCGTTCCACGGCGCGCTCAGCCCTGCAAGCATTATTGTCACTCCATCCGGAGATGCACAGGTCGCCGGTTGCGGCACCGCGCCTGCATCGGGTGCTCTCGACCCCGCCCGTGGGCAGGCAGCCGTATTGTATGCGGCTCCCGAACAGATTGATGGCCGTGGCGTCGACATCCGGACCGACCTGTATGCGCTGGGGGCGATGCTGTACGAGATGCTGACAAAGAGCGTTCCCTCCATGTCAGAGGTTCGCTCGTTTCTGACATTCGATGGCTCCGCACACATGGAGCGGTTCCTGGAGAAGGTCCCAAGACAGCTGCATCCCGTGATATCCGGCCTGCTGGAGTGGGACCCCGACGAGCGGTTCGCATCTCCCGGGGACGTTCTCGAGGCGCTGGCAAAGGCAGGGTTCCCGGCTCCGCAGCGGCCATCGATGGAGCCTGTGGGCCCTGGACGGGAGCATGGTCCAGTGCTTGACTCCGTGGAGATGACTGGGCCAGCACGGCTTGCGGTACCCATGGTCGGCATGGGCGAGCTGTATGTCCAGGAGAAGACAGGCGAGCGTCCTCCGACGATTGAAGCAATGACGCCGGCAGAAGGTGTCAAGAGCGCAGAGGTCCGTCCGCCCACAGAGGGCTCGTCCTGGGAGATAACCGCCCCGGCGTCGGGGGAGCCGGCCGACTTGCGGGCTGTCCCTCTGCAGGCGCGCCGGCGGCACTGGGCAGTACCGGTCGCAGTTGGACTGCTGGCAGCGGCCGTCCTGTTGTACATCGTGAGTCCTGTTGTACATCGTGATTGCCAAACCGTTCAAAGGTCCCGGCGGGACGGCTGTCAACCCTCCGTCTGGCCAGACTGTCACGACGGGTGCGCTGAGCGTGACATCGATGCCCTCGGGAGCATCCATCGTTCTCGACGGCGCCGACAGCAAGATGACCACCCCGGCCACGCTGACGGGCGTTTCGGCTGGCAGCCATACCGTCCTTCTGGGCCTGACCGGCTATGCGGATGCCCAACAGGACGTGACCGTGAAAGCGGGAGTCACGTCGACGCTCCAGTCCGTTCTTACGAAGGAACCAGATGCGTCGAAGCCTCCGGTAGAGCCGTCGAACCCGCCGGTCCAACCCAGCGAGCCGCCCGTGACGCCCCCCGCACAGGTCGAGACGACCTTGCATGTAACATCCACGCCAGGCTCGGCTGCCATTATTCTCGACGGCAAAGAAACTGGCAAGCTCACGCCTTCGACAATCGTCGTTGCGTCGGGCAGCCATACGATCTCGCTGAGGCTCACAGGGTACGCCGTGGCGACACGGACCGTCAGTGTCGCCAAAGGGAACCAGACGTCCCTTTTCGTCTCGTTGACCACGATCGCCGCAGTCCCCTCCGGCTCGCTGCGTATCACGTCGGCGCCTGCAGGGGCCACTGTCAGTATTGATGGGAAAGCCATGACCGGCAAGACTCCCCTGACCCTCTCCGTTGCACTCGGGCACCATACGGTCCAGGTTGCATTGCACGGATACGAGACGTATGCGCGTTCTGGAGTGGAGGTCGTGAAAGGGATCCAGACGGTCATCGCGGCGCCGTTGGTGGCGATTCCCGTCGACCTGAGTTACGCGAACAGTGTGGGCGGATTCGGCTTCAAGTATCCCAGCACATGGCAGATCGTCCAGAGCCAGGGTTCGACCCAACTCCTCGCATCAGCCGAAGCGCGTTCGCCGGCTGGTCCGTCTGTCCGGGTCCGGGTGGTTCCGCTGAATGGCGGCACTGTCCAGACGTACCTGGCGGATCTGACGGCGGAACTGGAAAAGCTGCCGGGCCTGACGGTCACTGGAACTGGATCCAGAACCGTAGGTGGCATCATCTACCAGCATCTTGTCACCCTGCGTGCGGGGAGCCAGACAGAATACTGCCTCCTGCAGTCCGGTGGCAATGTCTACGAGCTGCAGTGTACGGCGGAGGTGGGGTTGTTGAACGCTGCCACGCGCGGCTTCCAGACTATCCTGGGGTCGTTCTTCGCGGCACCCTGACCATCCCTGCTCAGAGGCAGATGTCCTGCCGTCCGACGCGTGTCGGGCGGAACGGCGATTTTGTTGCATTGTGCACCACGGTCACCTATAATTGAATGATTTCGACTTCTGGAGGTACACATGGACAGGACACAGGCGAAGCTGCTGCGAGCGCTGATGAAACAGCCTCTCAGCTTCTGGCAGCTCGTGGGCAAGCAAGATGGGGCCATCCCCGGCTTCATTGATGCACTCAAGACGCTCAAGATGAAGGGGTACGTCGAAGCGAAGGGCGATCTCATTGCCGTTACGAAGGACGGCAAGGAGTACGCTCGCGCAGGCGGCGTCGAGAAGGAAGAGTCCATGATGTGCCCGACCTGCAGCGCGACGGGCGTCAAGCCGCGCGGGTGGCTCAAGGAGATCATGTCGGAGTATGAGGCACTTGCGAAGGGACGTCCGGAGGTCACGGCTGAGTTCGACCAGGGCGTTGTACCGCTCGAGAAGAACCTCGACCGTATCGCCTACATCTACGAGCGCGGCGACCTTGAGAACAAGAGCATCTTCATCCTCGGCGACGACGACATCTTGAGCGTCGGGCTTGCCCTGACCGGAAAGTGCAAACGGATCGTCGTCGTGGAGATCGACAAGCGCGTCAACAAGTTCATCCGCAAGGTCAT
>JAPLGH010000002.1 GCA_026390285.1 Caldisericota bacterium | reverse complement strand
TCCACGGTGAAGAACTCGCGGTCGTCTTTGGGAGACCATCCAAGGAGCACGAGGTAGTTGATCAGCGCTTCGGGCAGGTATCCTTCAAGGCGGTACTCGCCCACTGAGACGGCGCCATGCCGCTTCGACAGCTTGCTGTGGTCCGGAGCGAGGATGAGTGAGACGTGGGCGAACTGCGGGACCTCAAAGCCGAGTGCCCGATAGATGAAGACCTGGCGCGGCGTATTGGACAGGTGCTCTTCTGCCCGGATGATGTGCGTGATCTTCATCAGCGCGTCGTCGATGACGGTCGCGAAGTTGTAGATGGGAATGCCATTCTGACGGGCAACGACGAAATCGTCGAATTCCTCAGTCTTGAACTGGACGTCGCCCCGAATGAGGTCGTGGACGATGACGTCTTCCTGTGGAATGCGCAGGCGGATCGCGTATGGCTTGCCTTCCGCGATGTTGTGCTCGACCTGTTCGGCGCTCAAGTGAGCGCAGGCGCCGCCATATCGGTAGATGCGATGTTCTGCTTCCGCCCTGCGGCGCTCGGCCTCGAGCTCATCCTTGGTGCAGAAGCACCGATATGCCTTGTCCTCATTGAGCAGCTGCTGGAGGTACGTGTCGTAGAGAGGCTTGCGCTCAGTCTCGCGGTAGGGGCCGAGGTCGCCGCCTTTCAGGAACCCTTCGTCCCAGTCCAGGCTCAGCCAGCGGATATCGTCGAGCATCGAGCCGATGTTCTCCTCGGTCGACCGTTCGAGGTCGGTGTCGTCGAGGCGCATGATGAAGGTCCCGCCCTCGTGTCTGGCATACAGGTAGTTGAAAATCGCCGTCCGGGCATTGCCAACATGGATGTGTCCGGTGGGGCTCGGTGCGTAGCGAACTCTGACCATGGTTACCTCCACGACTGATTCTTACACATTCTACGGTCATGGGCCCAAAATACAACGATGAGGCAGTCACCGGGCTTCTTGTATAGCCAGTCTCTGTCATTCCCGCGCAAACGGGAATCCATTCCTTACCACCAGCGGTGTATTTACCAGCCGGCCCCACAGTGATATACTAACATGATGGATGCAAAACTGATTGCCATTACGACAGCTTCGGATGAAATAGAAGCAAGCATGATTGTCGGCTTGTTTGCTGCTGCCGGAATTCCCGCCATGGCCAAGCGCTCGGTCAAGGATGGGTACGGTACTGTCTACCAGGGCCCCTTCGGGTCATTCGACATCCTCGTGGACGAAGAGAACGTCGCAGCCGCCCAAACAGTGCTCGACGCCGAGGACGTGCCCGCCGAACTGGACGAGAAGCCCGACATTCCCGCAGACTGAGTGTACCTCTTGCCTGACAGCTGGTCCTTGGCCCTACGGTGCTTCAGGGGCCGTTGACGAGGGGCAAGGGGGCGGTGTGGTGACCGCAAAGCCGAAATGGGCAAGATGCAGACAGGTTTTGGCAAAAAAAGGCTCCTCGCGAAGAGGAGCCTTTTAGAATAACTACTGTCCTATCTATACAATACCATAAGCAAGCATTGCTCTTGCAACCTTAATGAAGCCTGCAATGTTTGCACCAGCCAAGTAGTCGCCCTTTCTTCCGTATGCTTCAGCCGCTTCAAGAGACGCCTTGTGTATGCTCTTCATAATGTCGCGGAGCCTTGAATCAACTTCTTCGCTTGTCCAGGAGAGTCTCATGCTATTCTGACTCATCTCAAGACCCGAAACAGCCACACCTCCTGCATTTGCAGCTTTTGCAGGGCCAAAGAGTACGTGGTTGTCCTGGAAGATCTTAATCGCTCCGAGCAGCGACGGCATATTTGCGCCTTCTGCTACGCAGACAACGCCATTCTTAACAAGAGCACTTGCATGGTCTTCGCTGATCTCGTTTTGAGTGGCGCAAGGGAGTGCGACATCAACGTGGAGACTTTCTTCCTTGATGACGTCCCAAACAGATTTGCCTCCGAAGTATTTCGCCTGTGGATATTTATGCAAATACTCGCTGATCCTTCCCCTTCTCACATCCTTGAGATCCATGACAAAGACAAGCTTCTCGGCATTGATACCTTCTTCATCAACGACTACACCATTTGAGTCCGACATGGTAATGACTTTGCCGCCAAGCTGTGTCACTTTTTCGACTGCATACTGAGCAACATTACCAGAGCCGCTGATTGCAACGACTTTTCCACCAAAATCCGTTCCTCTTGTTGCAAGCATTTCTGCTGCGAAGTATGTCACGCCGTAGCCTGTCGCTTGCGGTCTAATAAGGCTTCCACCATACTCAAGCCCTTTGCCTGTGAGAACTCCTGTGTGTTCGTTGACGATTTTCTTGTAATAGCCGAACAGATACCCAATTTCACGGCCACCTACACCAATATCTCCTGCTGGGACGTCTGTGTCAGGGCCAATATGTCTGTACAGTTCTCTCATAAATGCATAAGTGAATCTCATTACTTCGGCATCGGACTTCCCTTTTGGGTCAAAGTCTGAACCACCTTTTGACCCTCCCATGGGAAGTGTTGTTAACGCATTCTTGAACAGTTGTTCAAATCCCAAGAACTTCACAATGCTCAGATTAACTGATGGATGAAGTCTCAAACCACCCTTGTACGGTCCAATGGCATTGTTGAATTGAACTCTGAACCCTCTGTTCACTTGCACTTCGTGATTGTCATCTTCCCAAGGAACTCTGAAGATAATCATTCTGTCTGGTTCAACAATTCGTTCGTAGATCTTTGCCTTTACGAATTCTGGGTGCTTGTCAACAGTTGGCCTTAATGTTTCCATCACTTCTGTTACAGCCTGGATAAATTCTGGTTGATCCTTGTCTTTTGACTTGACTTTTTGGATTACTTCATCGATCATCGACATTCTTCGCCTCCTGGGATTTTTTGGAAAGAAGCCCCTCTTCATGCTTTCCTTTGGCACTTGCGCCAATGAACTACAAACTTCCCCCAACCGAACAAAAAATGCGTCTCTTCTCTGGTTTGAAGGGAATCTCCTTTCCAAAGTATACTTATAGTCCCTATTCTCTCTTAGTCAAGGGGATGAGTGTCACAGAAGCAGCAATACAGGCAGCAGTGGACGCCGAGGACGTGCCTGCCGAATTGGACAAGAAGCCCGACATTCCCGCAGACTGAGTGCTTCTGCGCTTCAGCC
>JAPLGH010000108.1 GCA_026390285.1 Caldisericota bacterium | reverse complement strand
TTCATGCACGACCTCGCCTACCATCTTGGCGACACGGGACCTTGTGTCCTTCTCAGCCCGGTCCAGAACGACCGCCCGGGCCTCCTCAGGGTTCAGTTGCGCGATCCGCTGCAATTCAGCTTCCGCGGCAACTCGCTGGCTCTCGACGATCTCCGTCTTGGTGCGAAGTTTCTCCTGAGCGGCGTCGAGGTCCCTGTCCTTCTGCTCCACCTGCTCAACGCGATGGTCGAGAAAGGTCTCTTTCTGGATCAGACGATGTTCTGTCTTCTGCAGCTCCGTCTGGCGAGCCACGAACCTGTTCTCCAGACTGTTCTTCTTCTCTTCCAGTTCATCTTGGAGTTTGAGTCTGTTCTTGGCATTCTCGGCCTCGATGCTCGAACGCGCTTCCTCTTCCATCTTGCGTACCAGCTCACGCGCCGACTCGACACGGTTCCTCGCGATGTATCCTTCAATAAGGAGACCTATGACGATACCAAGAATCAGCATCCCCGCGTATATCGCGGAGGAGATGATCCCGTCTATTCCAGGCATGTATCTACCATCCTTAGTGTGTATGACTCCGGTCCGGCAAACGCCGACCGAAGTGCCTTCAAGGAACCCTGCCGAACTAGTCTGCCGGCGCAGAATCCGCTTGAGGTGAAAGCTTGTCGCGGACCTTGCCCTTTATCTCGGTCATGATGTCTGGGTGCTCCTTGAGGTAGGCCGCAGCATTGTCGCGTCCCTGTGCAAGCCGTGTGCCGCCGTAGGCATACCACGACCCACTCTTCTCGATAATGTCGAACTGCACGGCCAAGTCAACGACCTCGCCGAATGTCTGGATGCCCTTGCCAAAAATGATGTCAAACTGCGCCACACGATACGGTGGTGCCATCTTGTTCTTGACAACCTTCACCTTCACCCTGTTGCCAATGACAGCGTCTCCCTCGGTGATACTCTCGACGCGACGCACTTCCAGCCTCACGGATGAGTAGAACTTGAGAGCACGCCCGCCTGGCGTGACCTCCGGATTTCCATATGTGACGCCGATCTTTTCGCGCAACTGATTGATGAAGATAGCACACGTCTGTGACTTGCTCAGGACGCCCGCGAGCTTGCGCAGAGCCTGAGACATGAGACGTGCCTGGAGTCCCACGAACTGATCCCCCATCATGCCTTCGAGTTCAACTCTCGGCACGAGTGCAGCCACGGAATCGAGAGCAAAAACGTCCAAACCACCTGACTGAACAAGCATGTCGGCTATCTCCAGAGCTTGTTCGGCATAATCAGGCTGTGAGATGATCAGCTCGTCTACGTCGACGCCGATGCTGCGAGCGTACACGGGGTCGAGGGCGTGTTCAGCGTCGATGAATGCAGCCCTGCCTCCTGCCTTCTGTGCTTCGGCAATCGCCTGGAGAGCAAGAGTGGTCTTGCCTCCTCCCTCCGGGCCATAGATCTCGACAATCCTTCCGCGCGGAAGCCCGCCGATACCAAGCGCCGCGTCAAGAGAAAGGCTGCCAGTCGAAATCGCAGGAACCAGCGCCCCGCTTGGGCGATCACCAAGCTTCATGACTGAACCTTTGCCAAACTGCTTCTCTATCTGAGACATGGCAGCTGCCAGAGCCTTGTCGCGATCAGTTACTCTGTCAGCGGCCTCGATCTTCTGTGCCTTGTCGGTCATCTTCGCGTTTTCCATACAGCCTCCACGTTTGGTGTAAGCATTACGTCTCAGTATAATTCGGTCTCCCTATTCGGCAAATGGCGCAAGCCTCACCGAGGCGCGGGCAATGTACACTGGGCGACCCTGCCCCATGCTACTCTCATACAGAACAACGTCCGTGACAGGAACGACATATGGTTCCGGACTCCCTGCTTCAAAGGCTGCGACCTCGTCATCACGTGTACCGGACACGAAGCGACCCAGCGTCACGTGCAGCGCGAAACGCTCTGTTTGATTGTTGGTGCCCAGTCCGGACAAGGAGAGATCAGTTGTTGCCGCCAGATCAATAAGAGCCTGGGAGACAACGCTTGCCCCAACCCACAGGATTGTGGGGCGCCCGTCTCTATGAAACACGCCGAACCTGTCCAGCGCGACCCTGGTCCCTGGCACCGCCGACAGCGACCTGGAAAGACGCCCTATTGCGTCATCGACCTGCTCATCTGGAAGCTCTCCGAGGAACCGCAAGGTAATGTGGCAGGAGGCAACCGGAACCAGCCTGAGCCTCGAAACTATCGAAGCAAAGCTCGTCCTGTTGTCCTGCAGCCACCCAGAGAAGTCGCCCGGAAGAGGGATTGCGACAAACGCTCTCACGCGAGGATGCCGTTAAGGTCGTACGGGCCCACGGCCGTGATGTGCGCCCTGCATATATCGCCTGGCGCGAGCCTTGCCCTGTGACCGGTTCGTATTGCGACGGCGTTGTCGACATCGGGCGCATCGAGCAGAGTCCTGCCATAAACCGTTGACTGAGTTGTACCATCGACGATGACTTCGATGTCTTTGCCCAGGTATCGAACCTCGTTGACAGAAGCGGAAATCTCCTGTTGGACCTCCATGAACTCCCGCAGGCGGCGCCCCTTCGTTGATCCATGCACCTGATTCGAGAACCGCGAAGAAACAGCCAAAGCTTCTCTCGAGTAGGCAAATGCCGACGCATGATCCAGTCGAAGCGTGCGGAGATCATCGAGCAGACGCCTGAACTGCTCTTCGGTCTCTCCCGGAAATCCAACAATGAATGTGCTTCGAATGGCCGCATCCGGGATGATCCGTCGAACGCGGGCGACCACGCGGGCTGCCGATCCAGCTGCCCAAGGACGTCCCATAGCCTTCAGAATCCCTGGATCCGTGTGCTGCAAAGGAATATCGACGTAGTGGGCGATGTGGCTGGAACCGCCGATCACCTCGAGGAGTCCCTCACTCACTAATGTAGGATAAAGGTACAACACTCGCAGAATCCTCATGTCCGGTAGCTGGTCCATTTCGCGAAGTAGAGCTGCCAGCTGCGGACGATGCTCAGGCGTCAGATCCACGCCATAGGCACTCGTGTTTTGCGAAACCAGGATGATTTCGGTCGCGCCGGCCTGTACCAGCTGTTCCGCCTCATGTAGAATCGTATCTTCGGAGCGACTGACGACAGGACCCTTGATCTGGGGTATGGTGCAGTAGGTACACCGCTGGGAACACCCGTCCGCTATCTTGAGGTAGGCATAGGAGCCACTCCCGCTCAGAAGACGTGGTGCTTCGAATGCCCTCATGGTATCCGGGTCGACAGGCTGCTCGATCCTTGAAGGCGGAGGCTGCTTCAGCAGGCTCTTCCAGAATGCTGTCTGATACATCGCACCCACGCCCATGATGTCGTACAAACCCGGATGTCGCCTAAGGATTTGTTCCCTCCACAACTGTGGATAGCACCCGACAGCCACGATTCGTGCAACATGCCCTTCAGCGCGCAGGCGCTCGACTGCATCCAGCGTTTCGTCCGCTTCATTGCGGGCCGCCTTCAGAAACCCGCACGTGTTGACAACAACAACATCAGCGTCCTGGGGCTCGGTACACACGACAGCGGTTCGTTCTGCCGCCACGATCTGCCCAAGCATTGCCTCACTGTCAGCCAGGTTCTTTGCACATCCGAGGCTGACAATGCAGACTCGGGGCCTACGGTGCATGCGCTGGCGAACCATACTCGAGTGTCATCACTGTCTTGTCCGGAGAAGCGACTCCCTGATCGACACCGTTTATCGTCACTCTTGTATACATGGCATTGCCAAAGTCGACCACAACATGGGTCCCTGAAACCTGTGTGCTGTCTCCCGGACGCAGGACTCCAGAAAAGACGACGCTCCCGTCCACCGTAATCTCTAGCCATGCACGCTGAGTCGTCGGCGCGAAACTGAGCGTTGTTTCTCCGTCGGTCGGCGAGACCGTCGTCGTATCTGGCGCCGAAGGTGTTACAGGCAGGGAGGGAACCTGTGTATTCGAAGGCACCGAAGGCGTATTCAACGGCTCGTCCTGCCCACCCGGCACGACCGGCGTCCCCGGCCACGTCTTTGAAAGCAGCACCACGGCAGTCACTATAGCTACTGCAACGATCAGAACAGCCGAAGCAAGGCTCCGCTTCTTTCTATATGCTGGAACAGTCGTCGCAGAATGACCAAGCTTCGCGGGTTGTACAGGTGCCGCGTCAGAGTCTGCGGCCATGGCACGCGTCGAACCTGCAAGGGCAGCAACAACGTCGTCACCGTTCAACCCGACGTATTCAGCGTAGCGTCGCGCATATGACTTGAAGAACCCATCGGGTTCTGGTGGACCGCCCGCTTCTAGCGATTGAAGCACGGACTTACGCAGCAGAGTCGCACGGGCAACGTCCTCAAGTGACATTCCAAGTGACGTTCGCTTGTCCCGAAGAGCTGTTCCGGCCTCTTGGCGATCCATCTTCTCTCCCTTAGCGCCGGCCCCTGGAAACGCTTGCTGGCTCCACCGGCATAAGGGCTTTCTCAAATACCTGGGCAATGTCGTTGACAAAGGTGAACTCGAGCTTCTTGCTTATCTCGGGCGAGATCTTGCTCGTATCGCGACGGTTCTCCTCCGGAAGGATCAACTTCCTGATCCCAGCACGGTAGGCGCCGAGCACCTTTGCTTTGATGCCACCGACGGGCAACACCTGTCCGCGAAGTGTGATCTCACCAGTCATCGCTATGTCCGAACGCACCTTTCTGCCCGTGAGAGCTGAAACCATGGCTGTTGCCATTGTGACCCCAGCAGACGGCCCTTCCTTCGGAACCGCGCCTTCTGGAACATGCACGTGCAGATCCGTCTTCTCAATGAAATGGGGATCCAGTCCAATGTCGACGGCATGCGTACGGATATAGCTAAGCGCAGCCTGAGCTGACTCCTTCATCACGTCGCCGAGTTGGCCCGTGAGTTGAAGATTCCCTTTGCCGTCCATGCGCGTGGACTCGACATAGACAGTGTCACCACCGTACTGAGTCACAACAAGACCACATGCAACTCCTACCCGCGCTTCCTTGATAAGACTTGTATAGGAATAGGGGGCAAGGTCCAGGTAGCCTGCGAGGTTATCCGCGTTCACGGTGACGCCCTTGAACAGTTTCTTCTGCTCGACTTCTGCTCTGGCTACCTTGCGACATATCCTGACCAGCGACCGCTCAAGTCCCCGTACTCCTGCTTCCCGCGTGTACTGCTGGATAATGGCCAATACTGCACCGTCATCGATGACAAGATCTTCAGGCTTCAGTCCATGCTGATGCATTGCCTTGGGAAGAAGAAAATGGCGGGCTATCTGCTGTTTCTCCTCGTCTGTGTATCCAGGCAGAGAAATGACCTCCATGCGGTCGAGGAGGGCAGATGGAATCGTGTCTGACACATTCGCCGTCGTAAGAAAGAGGACCTCGGAAAGGTCGAACGGGATCTCGATGTAGTGATCGCTGAACTGCGTGTTCTGTTCTGGATCGAGCGCCTCGAGCAGAGCAGCCGTCGGGTCGCCACGGAAGTCCGCTCCAACCTTGTCGATCTCATCCAGAAGGAATACTGGATTCTTAGTGCCTGCCTGCTTGATCCCCTGAATAATGCGCCCTGGCATGGCTCCAACATAGGTTCTCCGATGTCCGCGCACTTCCGCCTCGTCCCGAATGCCGCCGAGGGAGACATGGACGAACTTTCTGTCGAGCGTCTCCGCAATGGACTTGCCCAGCGACGTCTTGCCCACGCCGGGCGGACCGACAAAACACAGAATCGGACCCTTGGCCTTGTCCGAGAGTTTGCGCACAGCAAGATACTCAAGTATCCGGTCCTTGATCTCTTCAAGCCCATAGTGATCCTTGTCGAGGACCTTGCGAGCACGCTTCAGGTCGATCTTGTCGGCAGTCCTGATATCCCATGGAAGACCGACAAGCCAGTCCAGGTAGGTCCTGATAACAGAACTTTCTGGACTCATGGCAGGCGTTTTGGCAAGCCTGCCCAATTCTTCATCGATCTTGTCATGGACGTAGGCGGGCATATGAATCTTCTCGAGTTTCTGCCGATACTCACCGACCTCGCCGGCCTCCTCGCCCTCTTCACCAAGTTCCTTGTCGATTGCTCTGACCTGTTCGCGGAGATAGTACTCGCGCTGTGACTGGTCGATCTTCGCTTTTACATCACTTTCGATCTTCCGTGCGAGCTCCAGCACATAGATCTCCTTGGCGAGAAGCTCAGCGATGCGGTGCAGCCGTTCCGCTGCATCTAGTGTGGCGAGCAGTGTCTGCCGGTCTTCAGCGCCGAGCAAAAGGCTGCCTGCAATAAGGTCGGCAAACCTGTCCGGCTCGGTAACCCCCGAGACATTGTTCACCGACTCCGATGGCAGTTTCTTGGACAGTTCGACATACTGTGAAAACTGGTCCAGAACAACACGCATGAGAGCCTGACGCTCCGTCGACGTCTTCTCGTCTGCAGGCAGTGGCTCCACGCTGGCGACAAGCAATTCGTCGTCGCTGCGCACGTTCGTCACGCGGACTCTGCGGACACCCTCCACCAGGACGCGATCACTCCCATCAGGCAGCTTGAGAAGCTGCAATATCTCCGCACCGACACCGATGTCATAGAGATCGGCAAGCCCAGGATCTTCGTTCGATTCGTCCTTCTGGCACACAAGCACGATCTTGCGGTTGGTCGCTAGTGCAGACTCGATGCTCTTCAACGATTTTGGCCTGCCCACAAAGAGAGGCAGGACATGATATGGAAAAACGACCACGTTCCGCAGGGGAATCAGTGGCGCTTCTGACAGGTCCCAGTCACGTTCAGTCATTAATGGTGTTCTCTCCTATCAAGCGGATTCCAGTAAGGGAATGCGCTCGGTTGTCCCGTCGGTTTTCGTCGCGACGACCTCGTGGCTCGCTGAGAAAAATTCGTCTCCCACAGCTACCTCAGTGATTCCCTTGAAGGACGGCAATTCGAACATCAGGTCCACCATGGGTTGGTCGACGACGGACTTCAAACCACGGGCTCCCATGCCCATGTCTTTCGCTTTTTCGGCTATGCGTTCCAGCGCGGATTCCGTGAACGCCAAGCTGACCCCGTCCATGGCAAAGAGCTCCTGATACTGCTGGACGATCGAATTCCTCGGCTCGACCAGAATCCGCTTCAGATCGCCTACTGAGAGTTCTTCCAACTCGAGCCTCAGGGGAAATCTTCCTACCAGCTCGGGCAGCATGCCGAACTTGACGAAGTCGGCGCTGAGCAGCTTCTTGCCTTCGTGGTCAGCGAGCTCATGAACGAACCCAACCTCCCTCGGAGTTGCCCGGAGTCTCCTGATACTGTCCAATCCGTCAAATGTTCCACCCGCAATGAAGAGAACGTCCCGGGTGTTGAACTTGATGTACTCCTGCAGAGGATGCTTGCGTCCACCTTGAGGAGGGACATTAGCAATGGTCCCTTCCACAATCTTGAGCAATGCCTGCTGGACTCCCTCGCCACTGACGTCACGCGTGATTGAGGGGTTCTCGGACTTCCGGCCGATCTTGTCGATCTCGTCGATATAGACGATGCCACATTCTGCCCGGGCAACGTCGAAATTCGTAGCCTGGAGAAGTCCAAGAAGGACGTTCTCCACATCCTCGCCAACGTACCCGGCTTCAGTGAGTGTCGTCGCATCGGCCATGGTAAACGGAACATCAAGAATGCGAGCAAGAGTCCTTGCAAGATAGGTCTTGCCAACCCCAGTGGGCCCTGCGAGCAGGATGTTGGACTTCTCGATCTCCACCTTGGAATCCTTCTTGGCTCTCAAGCGTTTGTAGTGATTGTAGGCGCCAACGGCAAGTGCCTTCTTGACCTCATTCTGACCAATAACGTACTCGTTCAGGCGTGCATAGATCTCTTTGGGGCGCAGCGACTTGAAATCCATGGCATGACTCTCGTCCCTGGACCGCTGCATGAGCTGGTTGCCACGCTCAATGCAATCGTCGCAGATATACGACCCGTCAAGTCCCTTGATGAGCAGACCGACTTCGCCAGACTTCTTGCCACAGAACGAGCAGGTCGGCTCTTCGCTATTGTGACTGGGCATTCTTCGCCGACGGTCCAGCTTCCCCTGCTACGCCGATCTTTGAGATGACCTGGTCCACGATGCCATACTCCACGGCCTCCACGGCAGACATGAAGAAGTCTCGCTCTGTGTCCCTTCGCACTATGTCGAGAGGTTTTCCCGTGTGTGAAGCAAGGATGTTGCTCACCGACTCCTTGATCCGCAGGATTTCCTTGGCCTGAATCTCGATGTCCGTCGCCTGACCCTGAGCTCCACCCCACGGCTGATGGATCATGATACGCGAGTTCGGCAGTGCGAATCTCTTCCCTTTGCGCCCGGCAGCAAGAAGAACGGCAGCCAGGCTGGCTGCCTGCCCCAGACAGATGGTGGAGACCGGAGCGTTGATGTACTGCATGGTATCATAGATCGCCATGCCAGGAGTGACTTCGCCACCAACGCTGTTGATATAGAGATAGATGTCCTTGGTAGCGTTTTCGGCCGTCAGATAGAGCATTTCGGCAACGATCAGGTTCGAGACCTGGGTATCGATCTCCCC
>JAPLGH010000048.1 GCA_026390285.1 Caldisericota bacterium | reverse complement strand
CCGATGTTGATGCGCTGACTTCCGCTGACCGGTATGCTTCCTGAGGTGGGGGAGACATCGACCAGCCACGAAGCCCCAGGAATGATGGCGAACGTCACCGGCGTGGTCCCGGTATTCTGGAGCGTGAGGACCAGCGATGTCTGTTCGCCGCCGAAATCGAGTTCCGGAGGAAGGAAGAAGACGCCCGTGGGCATTGGTGCCACCAGTGGAACCACCTGGACACCTGCACAGAGGCCGCTCGCTCCGTTTGCATTGACCGCACTGACGGCGTAGCAGTAAGATCTGCCGCCGACAAGCATGGGGCCGTCCGCCCAGGTCCGCGTGTCGAAGCCTTGATCACCCACATTTAGTGTGGCAAGAAGCGTCGACGGATTCGCGTGACGGTCACGGTAGATGCGCCAGGCAGTAATCGGGGAGGTTCCGGGGTCCTCCGGAAGACCCCATGAGAGCACGACGGACTCGATCCCGGCTGCCGCTACGAGAGCGGTCGGCGCACTGGGAATCGGACTGGGAGCAGCCAGCTTGAGATATGTGGCGACCGACCAACCCATCACGCCGCTTTTCCACTGGATGCGCCACCAGCTGAAACTGCCTCCAATAACCGGGCCCTCCTGCACAACCCCGCGCGCTCCATCTTTCTCGACGCCAACGACTGCTGCTGCACTGTCGGCCGACGATCGCACGTTGAGGCCATCTCCACCTGTGCCGGTGACCTCGACTTCAGACCCGATCGTCAATGTCTCGGCACGAGCCGAGAGAGCCACGGACACGAGTGAGGCCGACAGGGCCAGACACAGCATCATGACAGCCAGCACCCGGAGCGACGACCACTTGTCCCTTCTGCACCTGCCTTCTGGACGCCTCATGTCAACGGTCGTGCCTCCCGTACGGTGGAGTTTCCGGATGCAGTCTTCCGGCCTGTCGTCGCCACCTGTGTGAATATTGTAGCAGCGTTCAGGCATCTGTTCCGCGCAGGTCTTCACAGAACCTGCAGAATACCAGCCAGTGCTGGAGAAGACTCTCAGGAGTGCTTGCTTCTGGCTCGAATCATCTCCTGCACCCGGTCCACCACCTGCAACACGGTCAGACCTGTCGTATCAAGACATGGGGCTTCAAGCGCCTGATACAGGGGAAGGCGCAGGACGGTTTCGTCAAGGATGGATGGGGAACGTGCATCCGTGATGAGACGAGCGCGCAGCTCTTCGGGAGCGCAGACCAGCGAAACACGCGTCACCCTGTACTCCAGGTCTTGCAACCCCGAGAGGATCGTGTGGACAATGAGTTCCTTGTCCAGTACCCAGTCAAAGATCACCGTCTCGTACGCGGAACAGGATAGATAGTTGCGCAGCAGAGCGATGATATTGCGCTCCACCATTGCCTCGGTCTCGGTCGTCACCTGCCACGGATGCATCATCCAGCACCAGTCGCCGTCGAGCCACACCGCCTTGTCGCTACGACTCAGCAACTCCCTGCATACCGCGCTTCTACCAACTCCCATCGGTCCACCAATGACGACAAGACTCTTCATGCGACTCCTCTCATTTTGCCAAGCGGCACTCCGGCGCACGCTCCCACTATCCTATGCGGTCTCCACCTTACTGCAACTCGCAGCCACCGTCTTGCACAACACGGTCCACGGCCTTACAATGCTTGTGTTCCAGTGCCTGCAAGAGTGGCGCACAGCGAAGGACAGGAGGTCAACGATGAACCTGATCATGTTTGACATGGACGGTACGCTCTTTCGGACGGAGACGTCCTTCTTCCCTTCCGTGCGGGAGTTTGCCAGCCGTCATGCATTCCCCATTCCTGATGAGGCCTTCCTTCGCAGCTTCATCGGCCAGAGTGGCAGCGAATGGCGAGCCTGGCTGGAACAGCTGCAGCTCGGTACACCAACCCAGGAGCTGGCCTCTGAGTTCGACCTCCTGGAACAGGAATACGTGAGGACACACGGTGAGTTGTACCCTGGAGCCACAGACGTCCTCAGGGCACTGGCACTGGAAGGATGGAAGCTCGGTGTGTGCAGCAATGCCCCCGGCTGGTATCCCGAGACGATCTTGACCAAGGCCGGTGTCCGCGAACTGTTCTCCGTGATCCGCGTCCCCGCTCGCCCTGACCAGACGAAGACAATGATGCTCTGTGATGTGTGGAATGAGCTTCACCCGGAGCGGTGCGCCATGGTTGGGGACCGAGCCGACGATATGCAGGCTGCTTACGCTGGAGGCTACTTCGCGATAGGCGCCGTCTACGGCTGGGCTCCCGAGGAACTAGATCTCGCTGACGTCCGTATCCACGACATTGCCGAGATACCGACGGCATTGGCCCGTCACTGGTCCCAGGAGAGCGATGTAAAGAGTACCAGCCTTCCCCCGCACGCTGCCCCGGCTCCAGTCGTCTCTGCAGCACCGGTCCCCGTCGTCTCTGCAGCACCGGCTCCCGAGATTCCCGAAGTTCCCGCCCCACAGCCATCCGCTACCCAAAGCCCCGTTGCTGTCCCCCAGGTTCAGGAACCCGTGCGTGCCGAGCCCATAGTATCTGTTGTCCTGCCCGAAGAGGCAGTGGCGCCTGTCGTAGACATGCCCGTTTCCATGCCGCCTGTCGAGGCGACGCCGCCCGTCCAGGCTCCTGTCAAGGTGGTGGAACCTGTTCCTCCCGTACAGCCTGTCGCGCCACCGGCACAGCCGTCCCCGGAGCCCCCATCTACCACACCTGCCGTCACGGCGCCAGCCGAGCCGGTGGCCAGGCCACCTGCGCCGGCACCGCCCAGTCCACGTCCACAGCCTGTTGCTTCGCGCCCTGCCCAACCGGCACCCGCTCCTGCAGAGAGAAGGTCCTGGAACCCCTTCCGCAGGCGCGAGGACAAGTCCCGGTAGAAGTCAAGCTCTTTCTGACAATACAATAGCATGTCGTATCATGTTCGCGCGATCGGGCGTTGCTTGGAGCCCATGGAGGTACCTCGAGTGCGAATTGCATAGTTCCGTCATACCGTAGCATCAACTGCGTCACATGCCTTCGACACTGTGGCGACGAACACGGAGGAACATATGCAGATCACTTGCACGAACCTTGCTTTTTCGTATCCTGAACAAGTCAAGCTCCTCTTCGAGGGAGTCACCTTCGCTGTCTCCGATGCGTCCCGGCTTGGCATCATCGGCCCGAACGGCAGCGGCAAGTCGACCCTGCTTGGGCTGCTGACAGGAAAGCTGCAGCCGACGTCAGGCACAATCAGTAGATCCCGCCCGGCGCCCCGGATCGCACTCATCGAAATGGACACGGGCGACAGGCGTCTGGTCATGACGAGCGCCCTCGCGGCTCGCAACCCACTCCTCGCAACGGCCTGGAGCATCATGCAATCGGATTCCGATGCCGACAGCACCACAGAAGCGGCCGCCGAATTTGGAGCGCAGGGCGGCTACGCGGTTCTGGCCGAGATCCAGCGCACGCTGGCCGGTGCCGGACTGCCGGAAGAGCTCTGGGGCCACATGGTCGCGTCACTGTCGGTCGGCGAGCGCCTGTGGCTGCGCGTTGCGGAAGCACTGCTCGCGTCACCCGACCTCCTGATCCTCGACGAACCCACCTCGCATCTGGATATCGAGAAGCGCGCACAGCTAGCCACAATGCTTCAGGAGCTGGACCGGCCGTATGTGGTCGTGTCGCATGACCGGCACTTCCTGGACCTGGTCGGTACAGAGGTCCTGGAGTTGACGCATGGACGCGCACGGCTGTGCGCCGGCGGATACACTACGTACATGGCGACTGTCAAAGCTGAGAGGGAGCATGATCGTGACATCTACGCTGTGCAGACACGCAAAGTGAAGCAGCTGAAAAGAGCTATCGGCATGGTCAAAGAGCAGGCCAGCAGTATCGAGGTGCTGGCATACAGGTCGAGCTCGGGTTTCTTCAGTCACAAGGCAGCCAGGATGGAGAAGCGTGCCAAAGCCATGTGTACCCAACTGGAACGGTCACTTGCTGAGGCAACCACAGCGAAACCCTTCATCGAGAAGAAGCGGAACTACGTCTTGGAGGGTTCGCCCCGAGGCGGCACCCTGATCTCGCTGGTGCGTATCACAGCTTCGGCCGGGGAACGTATCCTGTTCCGTGACCTATCGCTGACCATCCGTGGTGGTGAGCACTGGTGTCTGCTTGGGCCGAACGGGGCGGGCAAGTCCACTCTGCTCCAGATGATGATTGGGCAGCAACGACCGGATGCCGGCAAGGTGATGCTGTCGCCATCGGTCAAGGTCGGGTTCGTGCCGCAGCAGATCATGCTGGATCATGGCGAGGACCTTCCCATCGATCTGGTGCGGCAGGCGAGCCGGGTCGGCAACGAGGAAGCACGCATCCTGCTCGGGACGCTCGGCATCGAAGACGATCAGGTCTTCCAACCACTGGCATTGCTGTCCGCGGGCCAGCAGAAACGCGTGTTCATCGCCCGCTTGGTCGCGTGCAGGCCCGACCTGCTCGTCATCGACGAGCTTGAGGGGAATCTGACCATCGACGCCGTAATGCTCTTGGAACAGGCGCTGTCGCAGTTCACCGGAGCTCTGGTGATGGTCACACACGATACAGCACTCGCCCGTGCCGTCGGTCAACAGTTCATCTCACTGGACGGCATCGGTGGCTGGTCGCAGGAGAACCGCTTCGACGACGGGGAGTCCTGAGGTCTTCAACTACCGTTCACACAGGCGGGCCTCTTGCCATACCCACAACCATCGTCACCACATAACCTTCGTTGACAATGCCTCGTTCGAACCCATACTATCGTGTCTTGCAGGTCTGTGCACAGGGAAACAGACGACCGGAGAAATCCGATCGAACGCTCACTGTCGATGTCTCAAAGCATGGGTCCAATAGCGCTCGCCACACCCGTGCGGCGACATCCAACATATGGAGCCGCCTGCTGACTGTCTGAGAGCGTCATCCTGTCGAGCGCCGGCACAAGGAGCTCACGTGACATTTGATTCATTCCGTCTTGACCCCCGTCTCACCGCGGGTATTGTTTTATGCGGATACACCATACCCACCCCCATCCAGGAGCAGGGTATTCCCCCCGTCATGGAAGGACATGACGTCATGGGTCTTGCCCAGACCGGAACCGGCAAGACAGCCGCGTATGCACTCCCGATCATGGAGCGCCTGCTGACGGGACCGCGCGGATCACTGCGCGCTCTCATTGTCGCCCCCACCCGTGAACTGGCGGAACAGATCGCCGAGGACTTCCGCGACCTGGGCCGCAAGGTTCGCCTCACCGTCCTCACCATCTACGGCGGCATCGGCATCAATCCGCAGATCGACGCGCTCCGGCGCGGAGTCGACGTTGTCGTCGCCTGTCCCGGCCGTTTGCTGGACCATATCAGCCAAGGTACGGTCGACCTTACCAAGATTCAGGTCCTCGTCCTCGACGAAGCCGATATGATGCTGGACATGGGCTTCCTGCCAGACGTCCGCCGCATCATCAAGAACCTCCCGGCTGAGCGCCAGAACCTGTTGTACAGCGCCACCATGCCGGAGGACATCCGTCATCTGGCCGATGCCATCCTGCGTGACCCCGTGACAGTCCAGATCGGGCACTCCGCTCCGGTAGAGACGGTTTCACATGCTCTTTACCCAGTGCCGCAGCACCTCAAGACCGCGCTGCTCATCGAGCTTCTGAGGCACACCGATACAGAGTCGGTCCTGATTTTCACACGCACCAAGCACCGCGCCAAGAAACTCGGCGAGAAGCTCGCCAGGGAAGGCTACCGCGCGACGTCGCTGCAGGGTAACCTGTCACAGCGCGCACGCCAGGCAGCACTGGGCGGCTTTCGTGACGGCAGCTACAAGGTATTGGTCGCTACCGACATCGCGGCCCGCGGCATCGATGTGACACAAATCTCGCACGTCATCAACTATGACATCCCGGATACGACGGACGCCTACACCCATCGCATTGGCCGTACCGGCCGAGCTCTCCATTCAGGCGACGCATTCACCCTCGTTACTGAGCAAGACACGATCCTTGTCCGCGATATCGAGAAAGTTCTGGGAACGCCCATCGAACGGCGTACCGTTTCCGGCTTCGACTACAAGGCCCCGGCTCCACGGCGTGAAACCGAGTTTGCGTGGGACGCCAGACCCGGTACGAGTTCCAGCCGCCCTCAGCGTTCGGTCGGCCGCGACAGCCAGTCCGCCTCAGCGCGCAGGCATCATGAAAACAGCGTGAATCCGCCAAAGAGTTTGAATCATCGCTCAGCAACAAGAAGACCGGCCAACATCCGTACCTCTTGACAGCGTTTGCAGAACGGTGATATAATAAGCATGTGATAGCGCCAAACGTTATCACATGCCCTCCTTCGCAGGGGCCCCGTCTGGGGCCCCTCGCTTTTTCCCCACAGCTTGTACTTCTTTTGGTGCGCTATTCGCGAATCGTCTGGCCCAGCGTCGGCACATCCACGAGGACGAAATCCGAGTGATCGATCGCTCCGATCATGAACTCAGGTTCGTCCGCAATGCGCGCCTGGTCCCCTGACTCATAGTCGACACCATTGACAGTCAGAGCGCCACGGGTCAGGTAAAGAAATGCACAACGGTCCGAATTCATCCGATATTCGATCATCTGGTAGGATTCAAGGGAAGCGACAAACACTGTCGCGTCCGCATTCATCGGAACCGCTCCGGCCTTGTTCTGACCGGACGCGACTGCGACCAGCTCGTTGGGAGGAGGAAGCGCTCCAAATGCTGCTTCAGCATGAGACGGCATTAGTCCTTGCACCCGAGGGAAAATCCCCACTTGATATAGATGGGCTTGTCCCGGGCACTCGTTCATCTCCAGGTGATGGACGCCGGTCCCCGCAGACAGAACTTGCACATCACCGGGACGAAGGCGTACAGGAGGCTGAACCCCTTGCCGCTGTCGTACTTCCCCTGCAACGACAATGGTGACGACCTCGATCTCGTCATGGAAGTGGAGCGGAAAACCACACGCCGGGTGGATCAGGTCATCGTTGAAAAACCGGAGACCACCCCAGCGAACGTTCCCGGGCTCGAAGTAGTCGCCGTACGAGAACAGCAGAAAGTTTTCGGAACTCTGCGACGCGGCGAGGTGTCGCTTCTGCGATGCCACGCGGCGAATCATCCAGCCTCACCGCGGAGCTGGTCCTCGGACAGAATCTCTCCTGCACCGATCATGTCAAGAAATGTCTGCCCAATTGCGGGATCGAACTGCGTCCCAAGGTGACCTGCAATCTCGTCCCGGGCCTCCGCCACTGAGAGGGAATTGCGATAGGGACGCTGAGACGTCATGGCGTCGAATGTGTCGGCGAGAGCCAAAATGCGAGACCCGATTGGAATATGTTCTCCCGACAAGCCATCTGGATAGCCTGCTCCATCCCATCGTTCATGGTGGTTGCGAATAATGATTGCGACATTGCGCAGTTGCACGATAGGGCGCAGGATGCTCTCACCGACGAGAGGATGTGTGTCCATGAGCATCACTTCTTCCGGCGTCAGACTGGACGGCTTGTCCAGCAGGCGGTCGGGAACTGCGACCTTGCCAATATCGTGGAGACGTGCGGCCAGCTGGATCTCAACCGCATCGGCAGCATGACTCAACACCTTGCGCGCAACCTTGCCGGCCATGAAGGCGACTCGGGAGGAATGTCCACATGTATACCGGTCTCGAGCCTCCAGTGCATCGACCAGCATAATCATGCCGTCCACGAAGCGCTCCTGCAATGCATCCTGCAGGGCTACAACCTGCTGCTGAAGCCCACTGACTCGCGCCTCATGACGGGCATCCTGAAGCTGTCGGTCTGTCACATCGTGAGACGTGACGGCAGTACCGGCATACGTGCCACTTTGAGTTCTTACGGGGACGCATCGGTGTTCATAGACCCTTCCTGTCGAAGGGTCGCCCTCCACAACCGAGAACTCCGTCGCCGTTCCTGTCCGCAACGCTCCAAGACCCTCTTCGACATCCTCGGTCACCGAGCCCGCAAAGAGCAGGGGAAAGGCAACGCTGGCATCTGACCGCGCGCCTCTGATGAGCCGCGCCTGAGCGTTGAGTGCAACGACACGGTCATGAGCATCGGCTACAACGACGCCGTCAGGAAGCTGTTCGAGCGCCAAACGTATTAGTTCACCGTCATCTTGAGCCATATGCGCCTCCTTGGCGTCATATACCACTTCGCTTCAATAAAGTCTAGCGCGTTGTGGCGTCAAGTAAAACAATGCCGGTCGAGTCAGCAGGAAAAGATGTCACTGCCGGGGGAAATCGAAAAGGCGAAAGGATTACGCCTCTCGCCATTGCAGTAAGTTGGTTGGAGAAAGAAAGTCGAAACCTTCTCGTCTAGCACGCCCGCTATCATAGCGGGTTCATCGCGGCGGGCAAGGTCAAATCTCCCGTGCAATCGTTCACATTCTGTGTAGGATGCTGCGCAACACGGCTTGAATCAGGCTTCGATGAGACTTTTCTCATGTACCGTTCGTATCGCGGTCCGCCCGCGACCAAGCTATTGCAAAAGACAAGGGGCTGCCTAGCATGAAGTTACAGGCTCGCCCAGCGCTCACGTGGAACGCCGATGCCAACAATCACGGGCGACCGCATGGGAGCACGAAATGGAACTACGCGGAACTTTCAGGGACTTCTCACTCGAGGCCATCCTTGGCCTGATACGGAACGGTTACAAGACTGGTACACTGCATCTTGTAGTCACGATGCCGCTGGGAATGACCCGCCGGATCGACCTGTCTTTTCTGGACGGGGAGATAGCGTCGGTCCGATGCGACTCTCTCCGTGGACTCGATGCCTTGCGTGAGGCAGCAATATGCGTCGAGGGATCATTCGAATTCGGCGTTGACAGCACAGTCTCCCCTCAGGACGAGACTGTCCCTGTCGCCATAGAAGTGGCGCTGGCAACGATCGACGAGGCGCGCAACGCGATGAAGTCACTGAGTGCAGCCCTTCCTGCCGCCAGCACAGCGTTCAGCCGCGCCGTTCCCCCCGACGAAACCGTGCACCTCAGTGTCGAGGAATTCCACCTGTTGGCAGTCACGCACGATGGCATGACCCTGAACGAACTTGTCGCCGCGAACAGTGCTCCGACCGTCGATTCCTTGCGCATCGTTCGGCAGCTCCTGGAACGGGGACTCGTCGTCGCCGGTCCTGAGCAGGAAAGCAACGCCATTGCCGGACTGCGTGAGATAACTGGCTGAACTCACCCAGCCCACGGGAGACGTCGGGCGTAAACGGCACCACAGGCTCATCCTGGGCTCTTCTGTCGATGGGTGCCTCATAATTCCAACGGGTACCCGAAATCCACACCACAGGAGGCACAAATGACCGTCCAGGAACAGGCAGGAACGATTCGTATCACGTTCGTCAGCAAGAAGGGCGAGACGATCGCCTACGTCAACCCGCTTGCCGCAGACGCCGTCGCATACGCGTGCGCCGGACAGCTTATGACTCTGCTCACTGAGCAGACGGCCGCCATCGTACGCAACAGGCGGTCCGCATTCGTGGAGTAGGGAGGTAACCCATGGCTGATTCTCAGACCACCGTCCTTCGCCTCGTGTTCGGCACCGACACGCCCGGCAAGACCTATGCAATGGAGTTCAACAGCCCCAAGCCCGACCTCACGGACGCTCTGATCCGTCCGGTGATGCAGCAGTTCATCGACGGCCAGTTGGTCAGTGGGATAAACGGTATGCTCACGACCATCGAAAGCGCCGGCATCATCACCCGGCAGGTGACCGACGTCATCTCGTAGCAGCCGCACATCCACCAAAGCACAACAAGAAGGGGCGCAGCCATGGCTGCGCCCCTTCTGTATTTCCAGCTTCAGACCTAATCCTTGACGTTGACTCCCGCCCTCAGGGCCACGTCAGCGGCGACGACTCCCTTGGCCACAAGCTCCTTGACACACTTCTCCATCGTCATCATCCCCATCGCGCCACTCGTCTGCATCGTGGAGACGATCTGGTAGGACTTGTTCTCGCGGATGAGGTTCCGGACGGCCGGTGTCGCGATCAACACTTCAGTGGCCACAACCAGCCCATTGCCATCTTTACGCCTCAGAAGCTGCTGCGTCACGATGGCCGACAGGACATTCGCCAGCTGGACCCGGATCTGCCCCTGCTGACCGGCGGGAAAGACGTCGATGATACGGTCGATGGACTGCGGAGCTGAATTCGTGTGCAGGGTCCCGAACACCAGGTGCCCAGTCTCGGCTGCCGTCAGTGCTGCTGCGATCGTTTCCAGGTCTCGCAGTTCGCCCACAAGGATGATGTCCGGGTCCTCCCGCAACACGGCACGCAGAGCATGCGCGAACGATTCCGTGTCCTCACCCAGCTCACGCTGGACCACGATGCCCTTGCGGTGCTGGAACAGGAACTCAACCGGATCCTCGACGGTGACCGTATGCACGTCACGTTCCTGGTTGATCTTGTCGATCATTGCCGCCAGCGTCGTCGATTTGCCATGGCCGGTCGGCCCCGTCACCAGCACAAATCCCTTCTCCAGCTTGATGAGGCCCTTCACGGCATCCGGCAGCCCGAGAGAATCGAGGTCGGGGATGATGAATGGGATGCGCCGCATTGTTACAGCCATCGTGCCCCTCTGCCGGAACACGTTCACACGAAACCGCGCCAGCCCCTTAATGGAATAGGAGAAGTCGAAATCGAGATGCTGCTTGAACACCGCCTTCTGGTCGTCGTTCATAATGGGATATACGAGCGCTTCGATGCCACTTCCCGACATCATCCCGGTCCCAATCGGCAACAGGTGCTTGTGGAGACGCAGCATCGGCGGCGTTCCTGCCTGTAGATGCAGGTCCGAAGCCCCGCGGTCCACAACAATCTTCAGGATATCATCCAGGCCCCTGATTTCTGCGGGAGCCCTGTTGAGTTCTTCCATCAGTACCTCCAGATCGGCCGGACAGTCACCACTCGTATCATACTCATATGTAGTATAGCAACACACTGCAATGAAACGTCATCGCAAGGTCGAGTGTGGCATTCCGGCGCTGCGTGCCTGAAGCAATTGACAAACCGGCACAGAGGCGGTAGCATGAATTCACAGTCATGGAGCGCATGACCACCGCGCTCATCCGCTGGGAGGCCTGTCATGAACATCAACACACACATCTGGGAAAACAGCATCGCTGATCTGCCGAAGGGGGACCAGCAGGCTGAGCAGTTCGAGCATTACGCCCGCGAATTCTTTATGCCCGACAGCATAGCTCCGTCCGTCTATCTGGCCAACGTAGCCGCGCTGATGGAACAGTCGGCCGAAGAGAGCGGCGTCCAGCCGACCCCATCTGCAGCCCGCATGGCCATGTCGATGGAGCATCCGACCGGCTTCCCCACATGGTTTCTCGCAGCCTATCCTGATGTGGCCCTCTGGTTCTCCTCACAGCGTAGTCAGGACCGCAAGGCCGTCGACGCCGATGTGACCAGAAGATCTGCTGCATCCGGAACTGCAGCCAGTTATCTTGTCGACGAGAACGGGTTCCTTGCGCACGCCGTCCTGCGGACACTCATCGACCTGTACCGCGAACGCACAGGCTTCCCCCTGGAATGCACCGCGCCCGACGCTGACCTTCAAGAAGAGGATACAGCCGGTTCGACCGACGAGCAGGCCCTGACAGCTCAGCAGGCGGTCGACCTGATGGCCGCCAACATCACTCGTTATGAGCGAGAACTGGCGACCAGCTACGGTGACAGGTTTGAGGGGGTGCAGCCGCGGCTGACGGTGGCAGGGCTTCTCCAGCTTGGCTACTACGTCCTCGTGGACCACGTGATCCCGCTGGCGACACTTGTCCAGGCTGCCGACGAATCGGCGTCTGCGGACGATCCGGTCGTCGAATTCGTGGAACGGCTCGAGATAGAAGTGTTCTGCGCCGAGGGCGAGGAAGTCGAACGGAAGCGCATTGAAGAGGCGTGTCACCTCCTGCGTTCGCGCATCCTGGACGTCGTGCTGCAAACCCGCGCCGACTTCAACGAAACGCCCTCGCTTACTCAGGCCCCCCGCAACTTCATGGAGATGCCTCAGTTCGAGCCCCTGCGACAGCACATCGGCATCCGTCCGGCCGGCTAGCAGGCGATTCTGGTCGGAAGCGAAGTCCGGCTAGGGGATGTTCGAGGGCAACGGTTCCGGCTCGATCAGTCCGTATGCCTCAGCGACGGGGACCACGAACATGATGCCGACACCCTTCTGGGTCATGTCCCCGACTGCGTCCAGTACGATCTTCTTGGCGCGCTCCAACGTTTCCGAGTTATTGATGACCGAGAAGATCGTTCTGCTACTCTCCTGCACCGGCGAACCACCAAGCAGGCGAGCAATACCGGCTACGATCGGAATGTCGGCCGCAAGCATCTGACCCATGCCTCTGCTGTCGATGACAGTTGCACCACCGACATCAATGGCAGTAAAGCCCTCCAGTACCTTGCGCACATGTGCATCTCTGTTCAGCACAGCAACCAGCAGGAACATCGGCACCTCCTGAAAATATGCATCTTTCGTATCAGTGTGGCGGAGGACGGTTCCCTGTCAACTGCCGGACTATGGATGGGGGTCCAGGAGTTCCCCATCAGCGAGTGGCAGAAGCGTCTCTTCGGGCTGAACGGGCGCTACACTGCGATGAGGTGCGCACGCGGATGCAGATGCAGTGTCTTGCGCCGTCACATCATCCCCGAGGCCGTGGCGTCTGCGCCCCTTGTTCTTCGCAGCCTCGGGGTTGCGCCCAAGCAGGGATTCGGGGACGAACCCAGCGTTCTTGAGGAAGAACCAGTTGGTCGCGGGCAGGTCGAGCGCCAGGTATGCGGAGCGAGCGCCACGTTCCAGCGTACCCTCCAGCACCAGCGGATGGGAACCGATCTGAATGAAGCTTTCGAGGACGCCCTCACCGGGATATGATTCAGACGCACCGAAGCGCCCCGCGGCCACGCGCAGGCTGTCATGGTCGGCGTAGTGCAGACGGCAGTCTGGTGAAACCGACGCCAGCAGCCGTGCCATGAGCGGCGAGACGTGGGCGCCCTGGGGCACACCGGCTGTCACCGCGTGGCGCGCGGCACGCGCCTGTTCGAGCAGCCAGCCCTGATGACGGGCTCGTTCCCCCACAACGATACGGTAACCGTCCACGACATGATTGGGCAACCACTCCCGGACGTCGCTGAGAGACCTCGGGTCGATGCGGCACACGGCCCCCTCCTGCTCGATGATGCCGACAATATGCCTCAGGACCGAATCCTGTGTCCCACGGTCATGCACAAAATCGAGGTCGCCAACCAGGATGAACTTGCCGCGCGCACGGCTGAGCGCGACGTTCAGCAGGCGAGGCGCCGGGTCGACGTCCCAGTCCTCGAGATTGCCCCGTGTTAGTGTCGACATGGACCACTGTGGCTCTCCGTCGGTCAGCGAGAAGATGACGACGTCCACCTCGGACCCCTGGTAGCGGTGGACGGTCGAGATCGTCAACCGTTCCCGGTCCAAGACCAGTTCGCGTGCCATGGTCCCCAGGAGACGTGCCTGGACGGCATAGGGTGTCACCACCCCGATGCTGATGTCAGGGTAGCGGGAGAGCATGCCGGCGGCGATGGTCATCACCGTGACCGCCTCCACCAGGTTGAGGCGGGAGTACCCTTTGACCTCCCGGTAGCACCGTGCCTGCAGGAGCGAGGTATCCACCGCCGCCATGGCCTGTCCCTCGAACGGAGCCAGCCGTGCAGTCGAACTGGTGCGGACGATGATGCGCTCGCCATCGTCCAGCCGGTCCTGGTAGAACAGCCTGCTCACGGCCGAACGGATGGATGGGTGCATGCGATATTGTGTGCGCAGCATGGCCATGTCAGGCACATCCTGACCGGCGCGCACGGCCTTCGTGATGCCCCGTACCTGGTAGATATCCCGCTGGAGCCATTCGCGGACGGCAGGTGTCGTGCCCGAGGCAATCGGAGGCAGCTGCATGAAGTCTCCTGCGAACACGATCTTGCCCTGCGCTCTCGAGGCGGCCAGCACGTCGTACGGCACCAGCGACATGCTCGCCTCGTCGATGATAACCACGTCGAACAAGCGTTCCATGAGTTCGTCCGACAAGGCCAGCTTCGTCAGCGTCGTCGCCACGACCTGCATCTCCGCAACTAGTTTCTTGAGTTCCTTGTCGACACGGTGGCGCAGTTTGCCCATGTCGCTCCTAACCGTCTCGAACTCGGCGGTGTCAAACAGCTCCTCCCGCTTCGCGTGTTCCAGCAGGTCACGTCGCCTGGACTGAAGACCCACAAAGCGCTCAGCGTCGACGTTGCGCCTGGCAAGGATGTTGAGCGGGTTGATGTCGGACTCGACGAGCAAATCACGCTTCGTGATGATGCCGTACCGGATCATGGCGCCACAGGAAAGATACGGTGTCCCCCGGCAGGCGTTCACCACGGCAAGCGTCGCGACGTCGACTGCCGCGTTGCTGTGCGCCAGCAGCAGGACACTCTTGTGCCGCTCGATGAGTTCACGCACGAGGTAGGCGACGGTCCGCGTCTTGCCCGTTCCCGGTGGACCCCAGATGAAGCTGACGTCGCGCTCTGCGACCTTCTGCAGTGCGTCCCGCTGCGATGGGTCCAGCCACCGGTTGTCCGCAAAGACGCCATTCAGCTCGGGCAGGCTGTCCCCAGGGGCTGGAGGACCCAACAGCGCAAGAGCCCGGCCGCAATCGTCATCATCCACCAGCGCATTCAGCCTGTCTTCCAGCTTCAGCAGAAGGTCCCAGGGTGTGGCAATCATGGTGGCCGCGCGCACCCGGGCCCCCAGAAACTCGCTGGAGGCAATCGACACCAGATCCCGATCTCCGCCCACGTACGTTCCCTGCACGACGCGACCGTCCACCTCGAGCTGTATCATGGCTTCCTCGGGCAGGTTGACCTCGTAGGGCGTGCTGAAGAAATAGAGGAAGTTCTCGTCGCCGGTGTCCGACACCAGAGTGCCCTCGACGAGAGCATGACGATGTGTCCGCTCGGAGACCTTCTCGGCGGTGACTTCGTCTTCGATTGCAGCGGCGAACGCCGCGATATGGACTGCCAGTTCTTCGTTCATGCGGGCTCCCGTCATCGCGGCCTTGTGCTACGCGAGCATTCATTATACCGCCACGGGGTTTCCTGTATACTGAACGCATGACACACAGGAGTTCCCTGGCCTGTAACGTTCCTTACGGGAGGTAGCCTGATGTACAAATCGACGACGAAACTCTCAGTTGTCCTGACTGAACATCCACGGGCGGCGGCCTATCTCGCATCGATCAATCCACTCCTGAGGCTTCTGGGAAACCCAGTCGTCATTGGCCTCATGGCCCCTCGTACCGACCTTCGGAAAATCGCAGAACGTGCCGGCTGGACCCTCAAGGAGTTGGAAACAGCCGTGGTTCGCAGTGACACCGATGGGACTGCGCCAGCCGCATCGGGAGAGGCTCCAGCCAAGCTCAAGGAAGACCTGAAGGCCGTCCTCCGTAAACTGTACGCGGGCGAGGACCCCGCCACGTGCAAGGCAGAGTTCAAGGGACTGATCGCCAGGGCGGACCCTCTTCTCATCGCAACAGCCGAGGCGGAGCTGGCACGTGAAGGGTTTTCCACCGATCAGCTCATGGAAGCGTGCGACGTCCACATGGATGTTTTCCGCGACCAACTGGCAAGCTCGCGCACTGTCGTTCCGGACGGCCATCCATTGAAGCGGTTCATCCGCGAACAGGATGCCATCATCGCCTGGCTCGAGCAAGGGCTTGTCCTGGCCAGGACGCTCAGTGCGCTGGACGGCTACGTACCAGCGGAGAGGGCACTCGCCGGGCTGCGCACCCTGATGCAGCATCTGCATGAGGCCCAGAGCCACGACGCCCGTCAGGAGAACACGCTGTTCCCCCTGCTGGAACGGTATGGCGTCGAAGAACCTCCCGCGATCATGTGGGCTGAGCACAACCGAATGAAGGCGACGCGCGATGTTATCGACACAACTCTCCAGGGAGCACCCGATGCCATGCCATACGCGCAGTTCGCACAGGTGCTGGCGGGAGCGTTTCAGCACTGGCTGGAGACCTTTGTCCAGCACGCAAAGAAGGAGCAGGAGATCCTGTACAACGTGGCACTCGACCTGCTGTCCGACAAGGACTGGCAGGAACTTGAGCAGGAATCCCAGGAACTGG
>JAPLGH010000012.1 GCA_026390285.1 Caldisericota bacterium | reverse complement strand
TGTGCTCGATGACGATGACTGTATTGCCCTTGTTGGTCAGCTCCTGGAGAACGCCCACGAGCTTCTCGACGTCGGCGAAGTGCAGGCCGGTCGTCGGCTCGTCGAGGATGTACAGGGTCCTTCCTGCCGTCCGCTTGCCCAGTTCCGCCGCCAGCTTGACGCGCTGAGCCTCGCCGCCCGACAGGGTCACGGCGCTCTGCCCCAGGCGAATATAGCCCAGCCCGACGGCGTCCAGCAGCTTGAGCATGTGCTTGAGGCGTGCGTGCGCGTCGAAGAAGCGCAGAGCCTCCTCGACCGACATCTCCAGCACGTCGGCGACGGACTTGCCCTTGTAGCGGACCTCCAGCGTCTCGGAGTTGAAGCGCGCCCCGTGGCACACTTCGCAGGGCACATAGACGTCCGGCAGGAACTGCATCTCGACCTTGGTAAACCCGTTGCCCTCGCACGCCTCGCAGCGACCGCCCCTCACGTTGAAGCTGAACCGGCCGGGCTGGTACCCACGCACCTTTGCTTCGGGCATGCGTGCGAAGACCTCGCGGATGGGCGTGAACAACCCGGTATAGGTGGCTGGGTTGCTGCGCGGCGTGCGCCCGATGGGCGCCTGGTCGACCACGATGACGCGGTCGATGTGTTCAACACCCGTCAGCTTCTCGTAGTGGCCTGGCTGATCCTTGGCGTGATACAGCTCGCGCGCCAGCCCCTTATATAGGCAGTCGTTGATCAGCGTCGACTTGCCGGACCCTGACACGCCCGTGATGCAGGTGAACATGTGCAGGGGGATGTCGGCGTCGACGTTCTTGAGGTTGTGCTCCGTCGCGCCCGTGATGAGCAGGTGCTCGCCGTTGGGCTTGCGCCTGGTTGTCGGCAGTGGGACCGACAGCTTGCCCGTCAGGTACTGCCCCGTCAGCGACGTCGGCTCGGCGATGATGTCTGCCAGGCTGCCGGTGGCCACAATGGAGCCGCCGTGTTCGCCAGCCCCCGGGCCCACGTCGACAAGGTAGTCCGCGGTGCGGATGGTCTGCTCGTCGTGTTCCACGATGACCAGCGTGTTCCCCAGGTCACGCAGTTCCCGCAGGGTACTCAGGAGGCGCTCGTTGTCACGCGGATGCAGTCCGATGGAGGGCTCGTCCAGCACGTAGAGGACGCCGACCAGCTTGCTGCCCACCTGCGTCGCGAGGCGCAGACGCTGGGCCTCGCCGCCGGCCAGCGTCGCCGACGCACGCGAGAGCGTCAGGTAACCGAGGCCCACGTCCAGGATGAACTTCAGTCGCTCGTTGATCTCGCGCAGGACCTGCTTGGCAATCGTGCGCTGGGTCTCCGTCATGGTTGCCGGCAACCGTGCAACAAACTGCGACGCCTGGTCGACCGACATGTCGGTGACCTCGCTGATGTCGAGCCCGGCCAGCTTGACGGCCAGCGCCTCGGGCTTCAGGCGCCTGCCACGACAGGTTGGGCATTCCTTCTGCATCATGAAGCGCTCATACTCGTCTTTCATCGCGTCCGAGTTCGTCTCTTCGTACCTGCGCGCCAGGAGGTTGATGAGCCCTTCCCAGTGGAACTTGTAGACGTGGTCGGCCCCTTCGCCGTCCTCCCAGTGCACCGGGATGCGTTCGTTGTCGCCATGCAGGACGATGTCCATGGCCCCCGCCGGCAGGTCGCGCACCTTCTGGTCCGGGTCGTACCCGCGGAAGCGGAGCGCCTGCACGACGAAGTCTTTGCTGAAGGTCGACGCGGCAAGGAAGCCGGGAATCTGGATGGCCCCCTCAGCTAGCGACTTGTCGTGGTCGATGATCATGTCGATGTCCGGCTCCAACTGGAAGCCGAGACCCGTACACGTCGGGCACGCGCCGTAGGGGGAGTTGAACGAGAAGAGGCGCGGCTCGATCTCCTGAATGCTGTAGCCGCAGATGGGGCAGGCGAAGGTGCTCGAGAAAAAGTCGAGCTTGCCCGTCGCCAGGTCCAGGACCTTGAGGACGTCGCTCCCTTCCTTGAGCGCCAGCTCCACCGAGTCGAACAGGCGCGCGCGTTCGTCCGCGGTGACCAGCAGCTTGTCGACAATGAGCTCGATCGTGTGCTTGCGCTTCTTGTCGATGCCCGGGACCGGGTCGTCGACGCTGTACTCCGTACCGTCGACACGGTAGCTCTCGAACCCTTTGCGCTGGACATCCTCGATGAGCTTGTGGTACTCGCCCTTGCGCCCCTCCACCGCAGGCGCCAGCAGGGCAACAGTGCGCCCTGTGTACTCCGCCAGCAGGTGCTCGACGATTTCCTGGGGCGACTGCTTCGTAATGGGGATATCGTGGTTGGGACAGTACGGAACGCCGGCACGTGCGAACAGCAGGCGCAGGTAATCATAGATCTCGGTCAGCGTGCCGACCGTGGACCGGGGGTTCTTGCTGGCTGACCTCTGGTCGATAGCGATGGCGGGGGACAGCCCCTCGATGAGGTCGACATCCGGTTTCTGCATCAGGCCGATGAATTGCCGGGCATAGGCAGAGAGAGATTCGACATACCGGCGCTGCCCCTCGGCGTACAGGGTGTCGAACGCCAGCGAGGACTTACCCGAGCCGGAGACGCCGGTAATGACGATGATCTTGTTGCGCGGGAGACGCACGCTCACGTCTTTCAGGTTGTGGACGCGCGCACCCTTGATGAAAATGCTTTCTTCAGCCATTCATCGACCTCTCATTTCGAATTGTGAATACCCTTGGTGTCAGGCACTATGTGCCCTTGGTGCCTGACCCCAAAGGCATGCACATTTGCGGGCTACTGCTTGCGGAAGACAACACGGTCGGCTTCGTAGTCGGCCAGGACCTTGTCGCCAGGCTTGACCTCGCCAGACAGCAGGGCATCGGCCAGGCGGTCTTCCAGGACCTTCTGGACCGTGCGCTTGAGCGGCCGGGCGCCATAGACCGGGTCGAAGCCGATGGTCACGAGATGTCTGCGCAGTTCGTCGGACACCGTCAACTCGATGTCGCGCTCGCGCACCTTCGCCACTGTCTTGTCAATGACAAGCTGAAGGATGTTCGCCAACTCTACCTGATCCAGCGGGTTGAAGACGACCACCTCGTCCACGCGGTTCAGGAACTCCGGACGGAACACCGTCTTCATGTGCTCCAGCACCACGGTGGTGACGCGCGAGTATTCCTCTTCGTACGCGACCGTTCCGGGCGTTGCCTCGATGCGGCTGATAATGTCGCTGCCGATGTTACTGGTCATGATGATGACCGTGTTGCGAAAGTTGACCGTACGGCCCTTGCCATCCGTCAGGCGGCCGTCGTCCAGGACCTGCAGCAGGATGTCGAACACGTCGGAATTGGCCTTCTCGATCTCATCCAGCAGGACGACCGAGTACGGATGCCGGCGCACGGCCTCGGTCAATTGCCCGCCCTCTTCATAGCCTACGTATCCGGGAGGGGCGCCGACGAGGCGGCTGACACTGAATTTCTCCATGTATTCGCTCATGTCGATGCGGACCATGCGGTTCTCGTCGTCGAACAGCACCTCCGCCAGCGCCTTAGACAGCTCGGTCTTGCCGACGCCCGTGGGGCCCAGGAAGATGAAGCTGCCGATAGGGCGGCTGGGGTCCGACATGCCCGCGCGCGACCGCTTGATGGCCGAGGCGACGGCATGGATTGCCTGCTCCTGGCCAATGACGCGCTTTGCAAGACGTTCCTCGAGGTTGACCAGCTTGGTCACCTCGGTCTCCATCATGCGGGACACCGGGATACCGGTCCAGCGGCTGACGACCTGCGCGATCTCCGCCTGGACGTCGGCACAGCGCTTCCTGGACTTGTCGTCGGTCTCGG
>JAPLGH010000011.1 GCA_026390285.1 Caldisericota bacterium | reverse complement strand
AGAGGAATCTTGACGATCGATGCGGCTCCGAACGGGAGACTGCTGTTCTGAGAAAAGATCAGACAGCGGTCTTCACTGCTCACAAGCTCAGCGTGCACGGCACATGGAAATGCAACGGTCGCAAGAACCCCCTGAAGTGCTTTCTGAACGGGAAGATACCGGATGTCCTGCTTCATTCGGTCTCAGACTTCAAGTGCCCCCCTCGGACACAATAACATCCTCGGGGGAACGGTCACGGTACACACGCCGGACCAGCTTCCCGACGGTACACAGGACCTCGTAGCTAATCGTTTGAGCAAGTGATCCCAGGTCGCCCGCGGTGATGCGCTGGTTTCCCACTTCACCCATGAGCACAGCTTCGTCGCCTAGCGTTACACCCTGGACGTCCGACACGTCGATCATGGTCTGATCCATGGTCACTCTTCCTATCACCGGCGCCCTCTTGCCATGAATGATGACTGAGGCCTTGTTGGACAACATACGCGAATAGCCGTCCGTGTAGCCAACAGGAAGGATTCCAATCGTCGTCGGCTTGTAGGTCAAGTAACTGCGCCCATAGCTGATGCCATAGCCCGCAGGAACCTGTTTGAGCGCTATCAGCCTGGACTTCATCGACATCGCCGGCCGCAACCCCGCTATCGGCACGCCCTCGATGGGCGAACAACCATAGAGCAACAACCCCGGACGGACCCCTTCGAAGGTCGCAGCCTTCATCGTGAGGATGCCGGCCGAGTTGGAGAAATGAGCAATCCTGGGGCGTAGGCCCTCTACAGTCGACCGATGGAGAACCTTCTCGAACCTGCGCAGCTGCATGGAAGAATAAGATTCGTCCGAGTCCGCACAGGAAAAATGCGAGTAGATCCCCTCGACCTTCACGCCCTTCAGGTCATTGAGCTTGTACAGTACATCCAATGCCCCTTCTGCAAGAACGCCGCCTCTTCCCATGCCTGTATCCACCTTGAGATGGACCGTCAGCTGCTTTCCGGCGGCTGCTTCGGCGAGTTCGCGTGCGACATCGTCATCGGGGACGCTGATCGCAATACCTTGAGCAATTGCCTCGCCGACTCCCAACGCAGGAACATAGCCAAACACGAGCATGCGACCTGCTATGCCGGCCCGTCTGAGTTCGAGAGCCTCTTCCAGCGTGGCAACTGCGAACCAGTCGGCACCTTCTTCCTGGAGGACCCGCGCCACGGGTACGGCGCCATGGCCATAGGCATCATCCTTGACCACACACAGCACATGGGTCTTCGCCGGCACCATATCACACACGACGTGGTAATTGTCCCGCACGCGAGCCAGATCGATTTCCAGCCACGTGGAACGCCCGAACTGCTCGACCGAGACACTGTCCTCTCTCTTCATGACAAAACAATAGCACGTTTCGGGGGGCGTTCAACACACGAATACTTGCCAATACACAGTCTGCAGGCATACCGTCCATGGCCGCCGGAAGAAATGCAAACGTTGCCATTGACAAGAATCAGGTATTCCGTATAGTGGCGGTGTAATCGATAACTTCGTTATCGGTTACATGCCCTCCTTCGAAAACAACCCGGACCGCGATCGCGCTTCGGGTTGTTTTCTTTACTGCCCTTTCTACCAGAATCTGACGGGCTGATAGTCCACGGTCGACTGGTGCAGCGGTGGCAACTCCCTGTCTCCAGCAGCGCTCCGCAATGATTCCTCCATCGCCGCCGCGAAGAAGCGCTCAGAACTGTAATGGTCGACAATGGCTACACAGCCTCCCCCCTGAGACGCGTCGAGCGCCCCGTGATAGGTGACGTCTCCCGTGATCAATACTTGGGCTCCCGCCCTGCTCGCGGCCGAGAGAAGCGACGACCCAGATCCCGAGCAGAACGCTATACGTTCGATGGCCTGTGGGAGTGCCCCCGCCACCGGCAAGACTGAAAGCGAGAAGAACGACTTGATGAACGTGACGAACTCCTCAGGATTCATGACGTGAGGCAGACTGCCTACGTGTCCAAACCCGGCAACTGGACTTCCAGGAAGATGCTCCTCAAGAACGTCGACTGCCGGCTCCTCGTATGGGTGAGCACCGCTCAGGGCTTTCAGGACAGACGCCAGGTCTCGGCCCGACACAATGGTCT
>JAPLGH010000153.1 GCA_026390285.1 Caldisericota bacterium | reverse complement strand
GTCATGGACATCTCGGACTCGGTCACCGTCATGGACTTCGGGGAAAAGATCGCGGAAGGAACGCCAGCCGAGGTCTCAGCAGACAAGCGTGTCATCGAGGCGTATCTCGGGGAGGAAACCCATGCTGCGAGTTGACCAGGTTGTCTCAGGGTATGGGGCTATCGACGTCCTGAATCATGTCACCATCAGTCTCGACAAGGGAGAGATTATCGCAGTGCTCGGCGCAAACGGGGCTGGCAAGACCACGCTTCTGAGAACCATCACGGGACTGATCCGGGTACGGAAGGGAGCCGTAACATTCGGCGACAAGGTCCTTAATGGACTTTCTCCCGCGGAGGTCGTGAAATGCGGCATTTCCCACGTTCCCGAAGGGCGGCACATCTTCCCCGACCTGACGGTCGAAGAGAATCTGCTTCTGGCAGCCTATATCATGCCCCGCAGCCAGCAAAAGAGCAGACTCGATGCAATGTATGCGATGTTCAGTATCCTTGCCGACCGCCGCAAGCAGGCCGGTGGCACGCTCTCAGGTGGTGAGCAGCAGATGCTGGCGCTGGCACGGGGCCTCATGCCGAATCCACGACTGATGCTGCTGGACGAGCCGTCCCTGGGCCTCGCGCCCAAGATTATCGGAACGGTGTTCGACACGCTGGCCCATCTGCGTGAATCCGGCGTCTCCATCCTGCTGGTCGAGCAGAATGCCAAGCGATCCCTGGAACTGGCTGACCGTGCATACATTCTCGTGACTGGTCAGGTGGCTCTTGAGGGGACAGCACATGAGCTCAGCGGGAACGAAATGGTGAAACAGCTCTACCTTGGAGGGACCCGATGAGTATCGACATCTTCTTGAACCTGACTGTGCGGGGGCTGACGACCGGGGCAATATACGCGCTGGTTGGGATGGGCATCGTCCTCATCCTGCAGACGACGAACGTCATGAACTTCGCTCAGGGTGACACCGGCATGTTCATCACGTACCTGGCATTCTTCATGATAACGACGGCCAAAGTACCGTATTCGCTCGTTCTGATCCTTGCCATAGCTGCAGGGGCTGTGGTCGGCTTGCTTGTCGAGCGCTTCATGATGCGGTCGGTACGTTCACGTTCCCACCTCTCACTCATCATGCTGACACTGGGTCTGTCACTGCTGTTCCAGGGCCTGGCTGCGTTCCTGTTCAATACTGAGCCCCGCCTGTTTCCACCGCTCGTGTCGGGCGACCCTATCAAGATCGGGCCGGTGATCCTGGGAAGGCAGGACATCGTGGTCCTGCTGGCCGCGATCGTCACCTTTGGCATCCTGTACCTGTTCCTCTACCGGACTAAGCAAGGCGCCGCAGCCCGCAGCATCTCACAGGACGAATACGCGGCGCGTGTCCTCGGGATACCGACTCCATCGATCTACATGCTGATATGGGCCATTGGAAGCGCGATGGCGGGTCTGGCAGCACTGCTCATCGTCCCCAGGTTCTCCCTCGAGCCGTCGTTCATGGGTCTTGTCCAGGTGAAAGCTTTTACGGCCATCGTCCTGGGAGGTATGGGCTCGGTGTTCGGCGCTGCTGTTGGCGGACTCATCATCGGCGTCGTGGAGAACCTTGTCGCCTATCAGTTCCCAGCCATCAAGGACAGTTTCATGCTCATCGTGATCGTCATTGTCTTGCTGGTCCTGCCGCAAGGGCTGTTTGGCAAGGGCCAGCAGAGGAGGTTATGATGACTTCTTCCGGTACGAGGCGCCTGGCGGTCAATGGAGCCATCGCGGCGCTTGTCCTTGTCCTCCCCCTCGTGTTCAGAACAAAGTCATCGATTATCGGCTACCTCAACATTGCCATGCTTTATGCCATCGCGACGCAGGGACTCAATCTGCTCATGGGGTTCGGTGGTCTCGTCTCGCTGGGACACGCAGCATTCATGGCTATCGGCGGCTACACGGCAGCGGTGCTGGTCATGACGTACCACGTTAACATGTTTCTGGCTGTTGTCGCCGGAGTCGCCGGGGCCGGATTGTTTGGACTTGTCATCGGGTTTCCATCACTGCGCCTGTCCGGGTTCTACCTGGCGGTGGCGACCATGGCACTCGGAAGCTCGATTGCCGACATCATCAAGAGACTCGCCATTACTGGGGGAGACTACGGTCTCATCAATATACCGGTGCTTCGGCTCGGCGGCTGGGAGCTTACCAGCGAGATATCCAAGTACTACTTCTTCGTTGCCATTCTCGTCGTCGTGTTCCTGGTTGTCCGCAACTTCCTGAACAGTCGTAGTGGACGAGCGGTCCGCGCCGTGCGTGACTCCGAGATGACAGCTTCGGCAATGGGTGTGAACGTTGCGGCCTACAAGCTCATCACCTTCATCTTCGCCGCCTGTATTGCCGGCCTCTCGGGGGCGCTGTACGCCTTCACGATCTCGTACCTCCATCCCATGAATTTCGGGCTTTCATTCTCCATCAGTCTGCTGTCCATGAGCATTATCGGTGGCCTGGGTACGATCATCGGTCCAATCCTGGGTGCCTTGTTCTGGGTCATGCTGCCAGTCGTCATCGGCGGCAAAATGGAGTTCTTGTCGACCGTCATCTTCGGTCTCAGCATCATCGGCTCAGTCATGTTCTTGCCAAAAGGCTTGTCGGAGCTGGTTACGCGCATACAAACTCGTCTCAGACTCTAGAAAGAAGGAGGACACCATGAGTGTCGGGATTCTAGGCAGTTACAGTTCCAAATGTGGCAAGCTGGAAACGAAGAACGTGTATGATCTCATCGTCGAGGCGGGGCGTGGAGCGATAGCAGACGCACAAATCGATCCCAGAGACGTCGATGGGGTGTGGGTTGGCAACTATAGCTCAGGGTCATTCAACAACCAGGAACAGCTGGCCGCATGGGCGGTCGAGATCGACCCGGCATTGCTCTACAAGCCATGTGTGAAAGAGGAGGCGGCTTGCGGTTCTGGCTCTGCGGCAGTGCGTGCAGCGCGGCTGGCCATCGGTGCCGGCGAGGCCCGCTTCGCCCTGGTCATCGGCGTCGAGAAGATGACGGCACTTGACCGGGACGGAGTCACTCATGCGCTTGCCATGGCATCGTACTGGCCGGACGAGGGGAGCAAGGGCATGACGTTCCCGGGGCTGTTTGCAATGTGGTCCAAGAGCTATCGTGAGCACTACGGATACCCCGACGACGAGATGAGTCTGTGGCAAGCCATGGTGCATGCCAAGAACCGCGACAACGCGACGCACAACGAGCTTGCGCAGATGTACACCAAGCCCAGCAGCCTGGAGTTTGCGCTGGATGTTTCTGAGAAGAACCCTCTTGTTGCCGACCCGCTCAAGTTGACGGACTGCTCTCTGGTCAGCGACGGAGCGGCTGCCATGGTGCTCGGACCGATTGAAGACGTCAAGACCCTCAAGCAGAATGTCGTGGAGATCAGTTCACAGGTGCTGGTCACCGACCACATGCAGTCGAGCAAGCGTGAGTTGTGGCACAACGTTGCCGGCAGGATGGCGGTCGAGTCAGCCTACCTCAAGGCTGGTATCACCGCATCAGACGTCGACGTCGCAGAAGTCCACGACTGCTTCACGATCAATGAGCTGCTGAGTTACGAGGCCATGGGGCTATGTCCCGAAGGGGAAGGGGGGCGCCTCATCGAGCATGGTGGCGTCGTGCAGCCGGACGGCAGCTGTCCGATCAATCTCAGTGGAGGTCTCATCGGCAAGGGACACCCCGTGGGGGCTACCGGCGTGTCGATGCACGTCTACGTCGC
>JAPLGH010000014.1 GCA_026390285.1 Caldisericota bacterium | reverse complement strand
GTAGCGTTTTCGGCCGTCAGATAGAGCATTTCGGCAACGATCAGGTTCGAGACCTGGGTATCGATCTCCCCGCCGAGGAACACGATGCGATCTTTCAGCAGCCGCGAGTAGATGTCGTACCCACGCTCTCCATGAACAGTTTGTTCAACCACGTACGGAATCACACTCATTCTGCCTCCTGCTTGGCCCCTGAGGGCTCCATCAACTGAACTGCGCCAACAATAAGGCTGCGCGTCTTCTCCCAGACGATAACGTTCCGGATCGTCTTGTGCCCCTTCTCGGTCGACGCGTCGATGCCTGCCTTGCTCAGCTCTTCCTTGTGCGACTCCGCATATGTCTGGATGTCTTCGTCCCCGGCGACGATACTGCATGCTCTCTCAGTCGCTTCCATCAGAAGGTCGCGCTGAAGCAGCTTGACAGCATCCGCTTCAACGTCCTTGGTCAACTGCTCGGCACTGATACTATTGTACTTCAGGTACTCATTGAGGGAAAGCCCGTTGCGGGCAAGACTGTTCTTGATTTCGCCAAGCCGTTCCTGAGTTGCATCACGTCGAACATACCCAGGGAAATCGATGCTCAGTTTCTCAGCAGCAGCCTCTACGGCACGACTGAAGACCGTGTCCTTCCTGGCCTCGTCCGCCTTGCGCTCTTCGTCTTCTTCAAGCGCCTTCCGCAGCTCTGCGAGCGACTCGAACGCACCGACAGTCCGGGCAAATTCGTCGTTGACTTCTGGAACGTGTTTCTCTGCAACAGCATCGAGCGTTATGTCTCCCTCGAGAGGACTATCCTGCAACTGCACGCTAAAGTGTTTCGATTGTCCGACATTCATTCCTGCGAGGAATGGCTCGTAGGCCTTGCCCACTTCGCCCTCACCCACTGTGAACTCCGTGTGGTATGGATTCTGTGTCCTCTCGGTCGCGACAGTGACCCTGACGGAATCGTCGTGAGCAGCCGGACCATCCTTCGGAGATGTTTCAGTCACTGCATCAACAAGGGCCCTGATACGGCTTTCAACAGCCCTGGTTACGTCGGTGTGGACGTCTTCGACTTCTATGCCACTCCAAAGGTCACGGTCTGCCGTGGGCATCTCAAAGACACGTACATCGACCTGGAGCCCCTTGGCTGTGTCATCTTCCAGCGCTGAATCGACGATTTCCGGTTCGAAAATCAGGGCGTCGGTGTCCCCATGTTCCTTGAGGAACGTGACATAAGTTTGAGAGGCTGCCTTCTGAAGGGCGTCGTCCTTCAATTCCTCGTCACTGATATACTTGGCGACGATGGAAAGGGGAGCCTTGCCCGGACGGAACCCGGGTATGCGGAGTTTGCCGGCCATCGCTTGCATTGCATCGCGGTGCATCGCTGAGACTTCGTCGGCACTGAATGTCGCAGAGAGTAGAATCGAATTGCCAGTCTTGCTCGTGGTGGTGTATTCCATCGTCTCCTCCAAGTTGGTGCGAAGGGCGGGAGTCGAACCCGCATGGAGTTACCCACTGGATCCTAGGTCCAGCGCGTCTGCCAGTTCCGCCACCCTCGCTGAATACTTACTGACATCGCAGGGAACTGGGGCAAGTGGTGGTGGGTCGTGCAGGACTTGAACCTGTAACCGCCTGATTAAGAGTCAGATGCTCTACCAATTGAGCTAACGACCCACAACTTGAACGTCACGATTATAGGACTTTTCATGAGGGTGTCAAGCAATTGCATCGCCACACCTGCATCACATGCCGCATCGCCAATTCACGCAGCTCAGAATACGGTTGGCGCGCCCAGCAGGAGTCGAACCCGCAACCTGCGGATCCGAAGTCCGCAGCTCTATCCAGTTGAGCTATGGGCGCTCGCCTGACGATCCTGGTGCGCTTAGCAGGACTCGAACCTGCGGCCTACGGATTAGGAATCCATCGCTCTATCCGCCTGAGCTATAAGCGCAGCACCGCAAAGCGCATAAAAACAAAGGTTGTGCTCGCGAGAAATGGGGTGGGTAAGGAGACTCGAACTCCCAACATCTGGATCCACAGTCCAGTACTCTAACCAATTGAGCTATACCCACCATACCACACTGGCGAGCCCAGCAGGATTTGAACCTGCGACCGACGGATTAGAAATCCGTTGCTCTATCCAGCTGAGCTATGGGCCCATGGTCGGGGCGAGTGGATTTGAACCACCGATCTCATGGTCCCAAACCATGCGCGTTACCAAGCTACGCCACACCCCGAGTAGAAGAAGAATACACGCAATCAGCCAAAAATCAAGGTCTCAGCGGCAGGG